>CAYXJM010000044.1:0-11447 GCA_964465455.1 uncultured Klebsiella sp. | reverse complement strand
GCGTTCCCGAGAGCACCGGAAACAGGCGGGCCAGCAGGAACACGCCGGCCTTCACCATGGTGGCGGAGTGCAGGTAGGCCGAGACCGGCGTGGGCGCCGTCATCGCCCGGGGCAGCCAGAAGTGGAACGGGAACTGCGCCGACTTGGCGAATGCGCCGGCGAGCACAAGGGCCAGCAGCGTGCGGTAGCGCGCATCGGCGCGCACGGCGTCGCCGCTCGCGAGCACGGCGGAGAGTTCGTAGCTGCCGGCGATGTCGCCGAGCAGCAGGAAGCCCGCCAGCAGCGCCAGGCCGCCCGCGCCCGTGATCACCAGCGCCATGCGCGCGCCGCGCCGCGCCGCCGCGCGGTGGCGCCAGTAGGCGATCAGCAGGAACGACGACAGGCTGGTGAGCTCCCAGAAGACCAGCAGCTGGATCAGGTTCTCCGACAGCACCACGCCGAGCATCGCGCCCATGAACAGCAGCAGGCAGGCGTAGAGCCGGCCGAGGCTGTCGCGTGCCGACAGGTAGTAGTGCGCGTACAGGATGACCAGCAGGCCGATGCCGAGGATCAGCAGCGCGAACAGCAGCCCGAGGCCGTCGAGGCGGAACGCCAGGTCGAGGCCCGCCGCGGGGATCCACGGCAGCCGCTCGATCGCGGTGGCGCCGGCGCCTGCCGCCGGCAGCAGCGGCAGCAGCCACAGCCCGGCGAGGGCGGTGACCGCGGCGGCGCTCCATGCCGTGGCGGCCCGCCCCCGGCGCGCCGCGAGCGCGACCAGCGGGGCGCCGACGAAGGGGGTGAGCACGGCCAGCAGCAGGTTCATGGCGCGCGTCGCGGGCGTTGCGGGCCGGCCGCCTTCAGGCGAATTCGTCGCTCGCGGGCAGTTCCGCCAGCCGGATCAGGCGGCTGTCGTCCACGGCCGCCTGGCGGTGTGTGACCGCGACGCGGTAGCCGGGGTCGGTGACCATCTCGAGAAAGGCGGCCGCGGTGGGATAGCGCGCGATGAACGCGATGTCCCAGCGCTCGTCGAGCGGCCCGATCAGCACCTGCTCGGGCCTGCCGCGCCACACGATGCGTCCGCCCACGCGGCGGAACACCGCGGCGCTCTCGCGACCGTACGCCGCGTAGGCGGCCTTCCCGGTGCCGCCGCGCCCGTCCGGGTAGGCGGCCTCGGCGCGCAGCCGGATCAGGTTCAGCATCAGGATCGGCGTGTCGCGCGGCAGCGCCTTGAAGGCCTCGAAATGCGCCCGGTCGGGATCGACGTGGTGTGCCATGGGTTCGCGTCCTCGCGGTGTTGCAGGCCCGGAGTATATGGGCACGCGCCGCGCCGGACGAGCGTTGCGCGCGCGCTGGTATCCCGCGCCGCGAGTCCTTAATCTGTCCGCGCCGCGACAACGCTACCGCGAGGACGGAAACCGATGACCGGAGAAGTAAGAACGCGCCGTGGTCGCGCCTCGATCCGCCCCGGCGCGGTCCTCGTTCGCCTGTTCGCGGCGATCGGCCTGTGCAGCCTCCTGCCGCTGGCGCACGCGAGCCAGCAGCCGAGCGCGCTCGAGCGCGAGCTGGCGTCGGAGCCGTCGACCGCTGCCGCCGTGGAGCTCGACGGGCGTGAACTGTTCCGCGTGCGCGGCACCGCACTGATTCCGGCCGCGAAGCGGGCGGCGGTCATCAACGAGCGCCTGCTCGCAGTCGCCAGCGACCCCGCCATCGCCGCCGATTCGCTGCGGATCGTGGAGGAGCCCGACCTCACGCGCATCGTCGCCGGCGACACCACCATCATCGCGTTCGCCGATCTCGACGCCGAGGGCCTGCCGCGCCGGCGCATCGCCGAACTCGGGCTGAAGGAGATGGTCAAGCGCATCGAGGAATACCGCGTGGCGCGCACGCCGCGGGTGCTGCTCGAGCACACGGCGCACGCCCTCGGTCTCACCCTCGTGGCGGCGGCGCTGCTGTACGGCCTGTTCCGCCTGCGTCGCTGGCTGGTCAACCGCGCCCGGAAGCGCTTTGCCGGCGGCGGCACGGAACTCAGGATCCAGGCGGTCAAGCTGATCCAGGCGCGGCAGCTGTGGCTGGCGACGCGGATGCTGCTGAACGCGGCGACCACGCTCGCGGTGCTCGTCGTGGCCTACCTGCACCTCAGCACGGTGCTGGGCCTCTACCCGTGGACGCGCAAGCTGGCCGACCAGCTGTTCATGCTGTTCCTGCAGCCGCTGCAGGTGATGGGCGCCGCGGTGCTGGCCTCGGTGCCGGACCTCACCTTCGTGCTGGTGCTGGTGCTGGTGACGCGCTACCTGCTGAAGGCGCTCGCGCTGATGTTCCAGGGCGTAGAGACCGGCGCGGTGAGCTTCGAGGGTTTCGATCCGGAGTGGGCCAGGCCCACCTACAAGATCGTGCGCATCCTCGTGATCGCCTTCGCCGTGGTGGTCGCCTATCCGTACATCCCGGGTTCGGAGTCGCAGGCCTTCAAGGGCGTGACGCTCTTCCTCGGCGTGATCTTCTCGCTAGGCTCGTCATCGGTGATCTCGAACGTCATCGCCGGTTATACGATGACCTATCGCCGCGCCTTCCGCATCGGCGACCGCGTGCAGATCGGCGACATCACGGGTTTCGTCACCGACACCTCGCTGCTGGTCACGCGCCTGCGCTCGATGAAGAACGAGGAGGTGGTGGTCCCGAACTCCGAGATCCTGAACAACGCCGTGACCAACTACAGCGCGCTCGCCCGGGCCGAGGGCGTCATCCTGCACACGACGGTCGGCATCGGCTACGAGACCCCGTGGCGCCAGGTCGAGGCGATGCTGATGATCGCGGCCGATCGCACGCCGGGCCTCGAAAAGGAGCCGAAGCCCTACGTGCTGCAGAAGGCGCTCGGGGATTTCTGCGTGGTCTACGAGCTGAACGGCTACTGCCGCGACGCGCATATGCTCGGGCTGGTATACACCGACATGCACCGCAACATCCTCGACGTGTTCAACGAGTACGGGGTGCAGATCATGACGCCGGCCTACGAGGGGGATCCCCAGGCGCCGAAACTGGTGCCGCGCGAGCAGTGGTTCCTGGCGCCGGCGCCCGCGGAACCCGGCAAATGAGGACCCGGCGCGGCGTCATCGCGCCGCGAACACGCCTTCGCCGTCGCGGCTGAAGCGCTCCGCCAGGAAGCGCTCCTGGGGCTTTTCGGAGGCGGTCTTCGGGATCTCGTCGACGACCTGCAGGTAGCCCGGCACGAAGTTCGGCTCCAGCCCCTGGCGGCAGTGCGCGAACAGCGCCGCGGCGTCGAAGCGGGCGCGGTCGCGCGGCACGATCGCCGCCACCACGTCCTTCTCGCCGGGCGCGCCCGAGAGCGCCGGCACGCCATAGACGAACACGTCGTCGACCAGTGCGCTCTCGGCGACGACCTTCTCGACGAAACCGGTGTTGATGAAGTCGCCGTTGTGGCGGATGCCGCCGCCCTTGCGGTAGTCGAAGTAGAGCCATCCGTCGGCGTCGCTGTGGCCGATGTCGCCGCTGCGGTTCCAGCCCGCGCGGATCTTCTGCCGCGAGGCTTCGGGGTTGCCGAGGTACTCGACGTCGACCGAGGCCGCGCTGCCCGCCGAGGGGCGGCAGCAGATCTCGCCCGGCACGCCGGGCGGGCACTCGTTGCCCGCGTCGTCGAGGATCTTCATCTCGTAGCCCTGCATCGGCTTGCCGAAGGAGCCGATCGGGCCGACACCGGGCGGCTTGAACGCCAGTCCGCCGCCGTCGCTCGCGCCGTAGATCTCCAGCAACTGCACGCCGAAGCGCTGCTCGAACGCCCCCCACAGGCTCGCCGGCATGCCGCCGCTGATGATCAGCCGCACCGGGTTGTCGGCGTCGTCGGGCCGCGGCGGCTCGGCGTAGATCGCCGTGGCCATGCCGCCGAGGATCGAGAACGTGGTGCAGCCGTAGCGGCGGCAGATGTCCCACAGCCTCGTCTTGGTGAACTTGCGGCTGAACACGGCGCGGTAGCCGCTGTGCAGTGCCGGGCACAGCGCGGTCGTCATCGCGTTGCTGTGCGTGAACGAGAGGCCGGTGTACGGGCGCTCCTCGGGGCGGTAGCCGAAGACCATGCCCATGAAACCGGTGCCGCCGAAGCGCTGCGTCGTGCCGACGATGCCCTTCGGGTCGCCGGTGGTGCCCGAGGTGTAGACGATGTTGAGCGGCGAGGAGAGCGTGACCGGCGCCATGTTCACGGTCGGCACGTCGAGCGCGAGCACCTCGGCGAGGCGTTCGGCCGGCACGCGGCCGGCGGGAAACGCTTCCATCGCGCCCTCGTCGAGCGCGAGCAGCCACTCGATCCCCGGGCACGTGGCCTCGGCCGCACGCACCTCGTCGATGTTGTAGCCGGCGCAGATCACGCCGCGGCTGCCGGAGTTGTTCACCATGAACGCGAGCTTGTCGGCGCGCGTGCGCGGATCCACGGGCACGAACACGGTGCCGGTCATCGAGGCGGCGATCATCGCCTCGACGAACTCCGGGTGGTTGCGCAGCGTGATCACGAAGCGGTCGCCGGGCTGCATGCCGCGCGCGATCAGCCACGCCGCGATGCGGTTCGCGTTCGTGAACAGGTCCGCGTAGCTGCGCACCTCGTCGGGCGTGGCGCCGCCGTCGAGGCTGAAGTGCTCGAAGGTCAGCACGTCGAGATCGGGCTTCTGCTCGGCGCGCAGCGCGATCAGGTCGGCCAGGATGAGTTCGTTACGCTCGCGCACGGCTTCTCTCCCGCTGCTCAACGCATCGCGATCGTGATGTTCATCACGGCGGTGTCGTTGCCGAGGGTGCCGCCGCCGTTGTGGCAGAGGCCCACGCGCGCCCCCTCGACCTGGCGCGCCCCCGCGCGGCCCTGCAGCTGCCAGGTGATCTCCGCGAGCTGCGCCACGCCGGTGGCGCCGACCGGGTGTCCCTTGCGCAGCAGGCCGCCCGAGGTGTTCACGGGTATGCGCCCGCCGAGCGAGCTCTCTCCGCGCTCGAGGAATCCGCCGATCTCGCCGGCCGTGCACAGGCCGAGGTGCTCGTAGGTGATCAGCTCGGTCACGGCGGAGGAGTCGTGCAGCTCCACGAGGCTGAGATCCTCGGGGCCCACGCCCGCCTCGTAGTACGCGTCGGCGATCGAGATGCTGGTGACGTTCTCGGCGGAGCCGTCGGGATGCTCGAAATACGAGTGCACCACCGAGGAGACCATGCGCACGGGCTTGCGGATGCCGAGCTGGCGCGCCTTGCGCTCGCTCACGAGCACCACCGCCGCGCCGCCGTCGGCGAGCGGGCAGATCATCGGGCGCGTCAGCGGGTCGACGATCACCGGCTCCGCGAGCACTTCCTCGACGCTGACGGCCTTGCGGAACTGCGCGCGCGGGTTGAGGCTGCCGTGCACGGAGTTCTTGGCCGATACCATCGCGAAGTGACGCAGCTCCGTGCCGTGCGAGGCCATGTGCTGGCGCGCCAGCACGCCGTAGAAGTCCGCGAACATCGAGCGACTGGTGCCGGAGCCCTCGCTCTGGCCGGCCGTGTTGCTGGCCATGAAGCGGTCGCGCAGCTCGACGTCGATCGCTCCGCCGAAAGCGGCGTAGGAAATCGCCTTGTTCTCGTGGAAGAGCTTCTCGAAGCCGACCACCAGCACCACGTCGTAGTAGCCGGCGGAGATCATCATCGCCGCCTGGTTGAGCGCCGTGGAGCCCGAGCCGCAGGCGTTCTCGATGTTGATGATCGGGAACCTGCCGAGGCCGACGGAGCTCAGCACCACCTGGCCGCGGATCGATTCCTGGCCGGTGACGATGCCGGCGGCGCAGTTGCCCACGTAGGCGGCCTCGATCTCCGACGGGCTGATCCCCGCGTCCTGTATCGCCTCCAGCGCCGGCTGCCCGCCGAGCCACTTGATGCTCTTGTCCAGGTGCTTGCCGAACGTCGTCATGCCGACCCCGGCGACGATTGCATTCACACGCATGGCGGCGGTCCTCCCGGTGCGATCAGATCATGCCGGCGCGCGGCAGGTTGTATTTCTGGCGCAGCCGCTCGAGTTCCTCCTCGCGGCCCGGCAGCTTGGCCGGCGCCTGGAACAGGCGGTCGCGCGTCAGTTCGTCGACCACGGCCTGCGAGCGCGGGAAGGGATTGGCGAGCGAATTGAGCTGGAACAGTTCCTCGAACGGTCGGCGCGGGCGCTGGCCGCCGGCCTCCTTCGATTCCGCCGGGTAACCCACGGTCTGCACCACGACGATGCGCTGGTGGTCCTCGAAGCCGAAGGCCTTCTCGACCTTCTTCCAGTTCGCCGAGCCCTGGCAGCAGCAGCCGAGGCCCTGCTCGATCGCCATCAGCGTCGCCTGCGCCACTGCCTGGCCGAGGTCCATGTCGACCATGCCGGGGCCCTTCAGCGCATCGGCGCTCTTGCGGAAGATCGGCACCAGCGTGTTGTTCAGTTCGTCGTAGCGGTCCGGGCCGTAGCCCAGCGCGCCGACGTCGACGAGCTCGATCAGGCGGTCGGCGGCGTAGTCCATCGCGTCGCCTTCCACGTACCACAGGATCACGATCGGCGCCTGCTGGATCTGGAAGCCGCCGACCGGCGAGGGCAGGGAGTCGAGCTGCTCCTGCGTGGCCGAGTGACGGTTCACAACGAGCGCGCGCGCGGCGTTGTTGTTGCCGAAGTGCGAGGCGATGCGCGCCGCCTCGAGCATGCGCTGGATCTTCTCGATCTCGACCGGGCGATCGGGATCGAGGTAGCGGTACGAGCGGCGGGTGCCGATGGCTTCGCGAAGTTCCATGGAGTTCTCCTCGACGGGTGTGCGGTGGAATGGATGGATGGCCGGGCCTACAGGCGCGACGCCGCCATGAGGCCGAGCATGCTGTTCTCGCCGTCCTCGATCAGCGCGGCGCGCGCGTCGCGGAACAGCTTCTCCGCCAGGTATTCGCGCGAGAGCCCGTTGCCGCCGAGCACCTGGATCGCGTCGTGCGCGACCTCGAAGGCTGCCTGCGTCGCGAAGACCTTGACCGATGCGGCGTACTGGAACGGGACGCCGCCCGCCAGCGTGGCATCGGCGATCGCGACGCGGCGCACCAGCGCGCGCGCGGCTTCGGTCTTCTGGAACATCGCGAAAATGCGGCTCTTCACGTTCTGGTGCTGCAGGATCGGGCCGCCGCCCTGCACCCACTGCCTGGCGTAGTCGAGCGCGAGCTCGTAGGCCGCCCGCGCCACGCCGACGAACTGCTCGCCCATCGCGATGTTGGCGCCCTTCAGGTTCATTTCCCAGACCAACGGGTAGATCTCGGGTCCCTCGCCGAGCAGGAAGCGGGCCGGCACCTCGACGTTGTCGAAGAAGATCTCGCCCTGGTTCAACGCGCGCTGGCCGAGCTTCTCGAGCGGCTTGCCCTTGGTGACGCCTGGCAGGTCGAAGGGCATCAGGAACACCGCGCCGTCGGCGAGGCCGACCGGCGAGTCCTCGAAGGTCGCGAACACGATGCCGGAGCCGGCCAGCGTGCCGCAGGAAACCCACGCGGCCTTCTGCCCGTTCAGGACGTAGCGGTCGCCGGCCTTGCGGCACTTGAGGCCGGGCTTCACGCGCGCGTCGCGGTAGGTGGGCTCGGTGAAGGCCACGATGTCGCTGCCGTGGCTCGGTTCGGTCAGCGCGAGGCAGCAGATCTCGTCGCGCGCGCCGAAGAATTCGACGAGATCCGCGCGCCCGGAGGCCCGCGCGATCTCGGGGGCGATGTTGAGCAGGCCGCAGGTGATGTAGAGGCCGACGTCGCCGGCGCTCAGTTCCTCGGTCGCGATGCAGTGCATCAGCGCCTTGTCGGCCGGCGTGAGCGACGGGTCGTCGAAGGAGAGCCCGCCGCCGAAGCCGAGCTTGCGGAAGCCGGCGACCACGTCCCAGAGCGCCGAGCCCGGCGCGATGACCTCTGCCGCCGGCAGGCGGTCGAGGGCGATGCCGGCCGGTCGCATGACCTCGGTCGCGAAGCGGCGGCAGGTCTCGCGCACGGCGCGCATGTCCTCGGTGATGCCGATGTCCAGGTCGATGTCCATGGTCCCCGCCCTCGCCGCAGCATGGTGATCAGCGAGTCATTCGAGCACGATGGTAATCAATCGGTCAATAGATTTATTTCCCGGGGGATTCCCGAGGGCCTGTCCAGCGGCGGACCGAACAGCCTGCCGCGCAGCAGCAGGCGGAACACCTCGACCTGCGACTCGAAGCTCGCGAGCGCCTCGTCCGGCACCGGCGAGCGCGACAGGCCCGCGACGAGCGCGAGCAGCAGGTCGGCGGCGGCGTCCAGGTCGATCTCAGGCGCCAACTCGCCGCGCGCGCGGGCCTGGCGCAGCAGCGTGCGGAAGAACTCGGGGAAAGCGCGTGCGGTGTCTTCCTCGAGCCAGTGCAGTTCCACGCTGCGCCGGATCTCGGCGGCGGCGTGCCCGGCGAAGCGGACCATGCCCGGCCACTCGCGCGAGACCGCGACCACGCGCTCCAGCCCCAGGCAGAGCTGCTCGACCGTGGTCTCGGCCGCCGCGTCCGCGCAGGCGCCGCGGTAGGCCTCCAGCAACGTGGCGGTGCAGAAGCGCAGCGCCTCCTCGAACAGCGCGGCCTTGGAATCGAAGTAGTGGTACAGCGAGCCGGCCGTGATGCCGGCGCCCGCGGCGATGTCGCGGTTGCTGGTCTGCGCGTAGCCGCGCTCGGCGAAGCAGGCGATTCCCGCGCGCAGGATCTTCTCGCGCGTCTGCGCGGCGCTGCCGCTGCCGGCGGGGCGACCGCGCTTGCGCGGCGCGGCGGCGTGGGTGTTCTTGCGCGGCGTGTCCATGCGCGCATGGTAACCCGGCGGGACGCTCGCCGGGCGCGCGATTGACCCGGGGCCGCGACCCTGTGGCATGATCCGCGCGCAGCCAGGGGAGGGGGCGACACGATGGCGACGGAGGCATTCATCTGCGATGCGGTGCGCACGCCGATCGGGCGCTACGGCGGCGCGCTCGCGGCGGTGCGCACCGACGATCTCGGCGCGGTGCCGCTGCAGGCCCTGATGACGCGCAACCCCGGTGTCGACTGGTCGTGTGTGGATGACGTCTACTACGGCTGCACCAACCAGGCCGGCGAGGACAACCGCAACGTCGCGCGCATGAGCGCGCTGCTGGCGGGGCTGCCGGTGACGGTGCCCGGCGTGACCGTGAACCGTCTCTGCGGCAGCGGCATGGACGCGGTGGGCTCGGCGGCGCGCGCGATTCGCTGCGGCGAGGCCGCGCTGCTGCTGGCCGGCGGCGTCGAGTCGATGTCGCGCGCACCCTTCGTGATGCCGAAGGCCGACGCCGCGTTCAGCCGCGACGCGCAGGTCTACGACACCACGCTCGGCTGGCGCTTCGTGAACCCGCTGTTCAAGGCGCAGTACGGCGTGGACTCGATGCCCGAGACCGGCGAGAACGTCGCCGCCGCGTTCGGCATCTCGCGCGCCGACCAGGACCTGTTCGCGTGGCGCAGCCAGCAGCGCGCCGGCGCGGCGATCGCCTCCGGCTTCTTCGCGCGCGAGATCGTCCCGGTCGTCATCGCGCGGCGCCGGCAGGAGGCGCTCGTGATCGGACGCGACGAGCACCCGCGCCCCGACACCACGCCGGAGGCGCTGGCGAGGCTCCCCACGCCGTTCCGCGACAACGGCACCATCACCGCGGGCAACGCCTCGGGCGTGAACGACGGAGCGTGCGCGCTGCTGCTCGCCTCGGGCGATGCGGTGAAGCGGCACGGGCTCGACCCGCGCGCGCGGGTCGTGGCGATGGCGGTGGCGGGCGTCGAGCCGCGCGTCATGGGCATCGGGCCGGTGCCCGCCACGCGCAAGGTGCTGGCGCTGGCGGGGCTGCAGCTCGGGCAGATGGACGTGATCGAGCTGAACGAGGCCTTCGCGGCCCAGGCCCTCGCGGTCACGCGCGAGCTGGGGCTGCCGGACGATGCCCCGCACGTGAACCCCAATGGCGGCGCCATCGCGCTCGGTCATCCGCTTGGCATGAGCGGCGCGCGCCTGGTGACCACCGCGCTCTGCGAGCTCGAGCGCCGGGGCGGCCGCTACGCGCTCTGCACCATGTGCATCGGCGCGGGCCAGGGCATCGCGATGATCATCGAGCGCGTGTGATCGCAGCGCCCGGGGCGTCCTGCGCTTGGCAGGGCACGCCGGCGCTACTTAACATGCTCGCGGCAGCAAAACCCACCACACCGAAGGTAAGCCCCCATGCGTGACGAAACCCTGCTGATCCACGCCGGCTATGCCGGCGACCCGACCACCCACGCGGTCGCCACCCCGATCTACCAGACCGTGGCCTACGAGTTCGACAGCGCGCAGCACGGCGCCGACCTGTTCAACCTCGCGGTGGCGGGCAACATCTACACCCGGATCATGAATCCGACCACCGACGTGCTCGAGAAGCGCGTCGCCGCGCTCGAGGGCGGGGTCGGCGCGCTGGCGGTCAGCGCGGGCAGCGCCGCGATCAACTACGCGATCCTCAACATCGCGACGGCCGGGCGCAACATCGTCTCGACGCCGCAGCTCTACGGCGGCACCTACACGCTGTTCGCGCACATGCTGCCCGCGCAGGGGATCAGGGTGAAGTTCGCGAAGAGCGACCGCCCCGAGGACATCGCCGCCGAGGTCGACGCCGACACGCGCGCGATCTTCTGCGAGAGCATCGGCAACCCGGCGGGCAACGTCGCCGACATCGCGGGCCTCGCGGCGGTCGCGAACGCGCACGGCGTGCCGCTCATCGTCGACAACACGGTGGCCACGCCGATGCTGATCAAGCCCTTCGCCTTCGGGGCGCACATCGTGGTGCACTCGCTCACGAAGTACATGGGCGGGCACGGCAATTCGCTCGGCGGCATCATCGTGGACTCCGGAACCTTCCCGTGGGCGCAGCAGGCGGCGAAGTTCCCGATGATGACCACGCCGGAACCTTCCTACCACGGCGTCGTGTACACCGAGGCGATGGGGCCGGCGGCCTACATCGGGCGCGCGCGCACCGTCCCGCTGCGCAACACCGGCTCGGCGCTGTCGCCGTTCAACGCCTTCCTGCTGCTGCAGGGGATCGAGACGCTGGCGCTGCGCATGGAGCGCCACTGCAGCAACGCGCTGGCGGTGGCGAAGTACCTGCAGGCGCATCCGCGCGTGAGCGCGGTGAGCTACGCCGGCCTGCCCGGGCATCCGTATCACGCGCTGGCGCAGAAGTACTGCAGCGGCGGCCTGCCGGCATCGCTGCTCACCTTCGAAGTGAAGGGCGGCATGGACGAGGCGGTGCGCTTCTACGACCGGCTGCAGCTCTTCAAGCGGCTGGTGAACATCGGGGACGCCAAGTCGCTGGCCTGCCACCCGGCCTCGACCACGCACCGCCAGATGACCTCCGAGGAGCAGCTGCGCGCCGGTGTGACCCCGGGCATGATCCGGCTCTGCGTCGGCATCGAGCACATCGACGACATCGTGGCCGATCTGGCGCAGGCGCTGGGCTGAGTCGC
>CAYXJM010000043.1:0-11541 GCA_964465455.1 uncultured Klebsiella sp. | reverse complement strand
TAAACTTCCTCGGCCGGTAACGGCCGTACCGGTTCGACCCCGGTCCCGGGCACCATTCCCCGACGCCGGCCGAGTGGCCTGCGGCCGCATCGACGCCGGCTTGCCCCAGGCGCCGCGAGGCGCAAGAATGCCCGCCCTCGAGCAAGCAGCCAGGAGATCAGCCGCCCATGAGCGATTCGCTCCCCGACCGACTCAGCGTCAATCCGAAGAGCCCTTTCCACGACGAGGACGTGCTCTCGCGCGGCGTCGGCATCCGCTTCAACGGCAAGGAGCGGCACAACGTCGAGGAATACTGCGTCAGCGAGGGCTGGATCCGCGTGGCCGCCGGTCGCGCCGTCGACCGCAAGGGCAACGCGATGACGATCAAGCTGAAGGGCGTGGTCGAGCCCTTTTTCAAGGATGCCGCGCGACCCGGGACCTGAAGCGCGCGGCACGATCGCCAGATCTTGAGCTGCGACAAGGAAACGCACGTAAATCCGAGTAAAGTGCTCGGAAATCCCGGCACAGGGGAGCCGACGTGCGAATCACCACGACCATGCAGGGGCAGCACCGCCACTGCGACGAACTGCTGGCGCAGGCCGAGGCCGCTTCGCGGCGCAAGGACTGGGCGAGCTGTGCGGCGGCGACCTCCGCTTTCGTCACCGCCACCGAGGCCCATCTCGCCCTCGAGGAGAACCGGCTGTTCCCCGCCTTCGAAACGGCTACCGGCATGAGCGGCGGGCCGACGCAGATGATGCGCATCGAGCACGCCGAGATGCGCGATCTGATGGCGGGCCTGGACGACGCGCTCTCGGCGCAGGACGGTGCGGAGTTCCTCGGCTGTTGCGAGACCCTGCTGATCCTGTTGCAGCAGCACAACCTGAAGGAGGAGAACGTCCTCTATCCCATGTGCGACCGCGCGTTGCCGGAGTTCGCGGAGCAACTGTGAACGTCGCGCGGGATTCCGGCCGTGGCTGAGTGCATCGACCTCAGCGCGCTCGCGGCGCCCGAGCCGATGGAGCGCATACTCGACTGGGTCGATGCGGCGGCGCCGGGTGCCCGGCAGGCCTTCCTGTTGCCGCGCGTTCCCTTTCCGCTGTTCGATCACCTGGCGCGGCGACCGTGCGACTGGGAGACGCAGGCGCAGCCCGACGGGCGCGCCATCGTGGTCGTGCGGCGCCGGGCCGGCCCGTGATCAATCCCGAGTTCAGCCTGCCGGTCGCGGTGCCGCTGCGCTTCTTCCGCACGGCGCCCTGGTGGCTGCTCCTGGCCACCGCGTTGCTGTCGGTCCACGTGCAGGATGTGCTCGCGAGCCGTTACCACCCGGCATCGCTCGCGATCACGCACGTGCTGATGCTCGGTTTCGCGGGCAACATCATGCTCGGCGCGCTGATGCAGGTCAGCGCCGTGCTGGCGGGCGTGCGCGCGCGGCGGCCGGGGCTGGCGGGCTGGATCGTGTGGGCGGCGCTGCAGGCCGGCACCGCGCTGCTGGCCGCGGGCTTGTGGCGCACGGACGTACGGCTGCTGCAGGCCGGCGGCCTCGTGCTGGGCGCGTTGCTGCTCGCGTTCGCGGGCTGGCTCTTCGCGCGCCTGTGGCGCAGCACCGCGGCGGATGCCAGCAGCGTCGGCCTGCGCTGGAGCGTCGCCGGACTGGCGCTCACCGCGCTGTGCGGCGTCCTCCTGGTCCTGGCCATGGCGGGACGCCTGGCCTTGCCGTTGCCGGACGTGTTGCGCCTGCACGTCATGCTGGGCAGCCTGGGCTGGGTGTTCCCGCTGCTGGCCAGCGTGGCGATGACCGTGGTGCCGATGTTCCTGGTCACGCCCGCGTGGCCGCCACGGTTTGCGCGCCTGCTGCTGCCGCTGCACGCGCTCGTGCTGCTCGCGGTCCTCGCGTGGCCCGTCCTCCTCCCCGCGCTGGCGCTGCCGGTGCTCGCCTTCGGGCTGCAGCTGCTGCGCGCGCTCGCCGCGAGCAAGCGCGGCGCCGACCCGGCGCGCTGGTTGTGGGCGTGGGGAAGCGTCAACCTCGTGCTGGTCTGTGCCGTGGCAGTGTCCCCGGGCGCGCTGCCGCGACCGGGCCCGGTGCTGCTGGGCGGCCAGTTCCTGTTCGGCGCGCTGCTGCCGGTCTTCACGGCCATGCTGGGCAAGATCGTGCCCTTCCTGCTGTGGCTCGACTACCGCTTGAGCGTGCCGGTCGGTCGCAAGCTGCGGCACATGGGGCAACTGTTTCCGGAGAGCTGGCTGCGCGCGCTCGGCGGGCTCGCGCTGGCGACCGGACTGGCCTGGCCCCTGGCGCCCGTGTCGGCCTGGCCGGTGCTGCTCCTGCTGTCGCTCTACGCGCTGGCGCTCGCGGGCGCGATACACTCGGCGGAACGCCGCGCGCGCGCGGCGATCCGCGGCTGAGCAACCCCGCCTCGCGCACACGGATCCGCGCATCGCGGCGCGCGACGGCTCGACGATCGATCGGTTTCCCCCACCGGCAACGAGGAGAGACGTCATGCGATTCGGATTCCATCTGTTCATGGTCGATCCGGCCGAGCACCAGGACATCGCCCGCACCGCGGACGCGTGCGGCTGGGACAGCATCCAGGTCGCCGATGCGCCGTTCTTTCCCGAGGCGATCTCCGTCCCTTACCCGTACACGCCGGACGGTACGCGCTTCTGGCCGCTGGACACGCCCGTGCTGGACCCGTGGGTCGCGATCACCGCGATGGCCGTGGTCACCACGCGCATCCGCTTCCTTCCCTCGGTGCTGAGACTCGCGGTACGCCAGCCGTTGCTCGAGGCCAAGAGCCTGTTCTCGGTGGCGGCGGTGTCGCAGGGGCGCGTCGCGCTGGGCGTAGGCCTCGCGTGGATGCCGGAGGAGTTCCGGTGGCTCGGCGTCGACATGAAGACCCGCGGCGCGCGCCAGGACGAGGCCATCCAGGTCATCCGGCTGCTGATGCAGGGCGGCATGCAGGAGTTCCACGGCAAGCACTTCGACTTCGATCGCCTGACGATGGCGCCGGTGCCGCAGAAGCCCGTCCCGATCTACGTGGGCGGCACCACGACGCCCGCGTTGCGCCGCGCGGCACGCCTGGGCGACGGCTGGGTCAGCGTGATCCACGACCTCGCGCAGGTTCCGGGCCTGCTCGCGGAGCTGAACGCGCATCGCCGCGATTGCGGACGCGAGCACGACCCCTTCGACGTGATGATGCACTGCCCCGATGCGACCACGATCGACGACATCCGGCGCCTCGAGGAATTGGGCGTCACCGACCTGCAGGTCACGCCGTGGAGCGTCCCGGGCATCCTGGCGGAAATGGGAGTGGGGGCCATCATGCGGCAACAGCCCCCGCTCGCCGTGAAGCTCGAAGCCATCCGGCGCTACGCCGACCGGATCATCTCCCGCTTCACCTGAGCGATCAGATCGTCAGGCCGATGTTCGCGCCGTGCCGTGACGCCTCGGCGAGACGGCGCGGCAGCCAGGCCGACCCGGCCAGGTAGAGCTCGGCGATGCCGCCCTCCGCCTTGAGCTGGTCGTAGAGCTCGTGGCGCGGTGATGCGCCGTAGACCAGTACCACGCTGTCGAAGCCGTCCCTGCGGTACGTTCTGCCGCCCCAGGACGACACGAACTCGAGCCCGTCGGCCCACAGTTCCTTGAGCACGAGGTTCGGATGGACCTGGATGCCGCACTGCTCCATGCGGCTCAGCACCATCCCGATCGAATAGCGCGCGATCTCGGTGCCGAGGTGCACCGACTTGTGGAAGACCTCCACGTGCTTGCCGCGCGAGGCGAGGAACTCGGCCACCGTGGGCGTCTGGTAATAGTCCTCCTGCGATATCACGGCAACGCGGTCTCCGGTGGACGCCTTGCCCAGCATGACGTCCCAGCCCTGCGCCACGTGCGGCAGGTCGATGCCGGGAACATCGTGCGGCATGCGCGGGACCGCGCCGGTGGCGACGACCACCGCATCCGGCGCCAGCGCCCTGATCGACGCCGGGTCCGCCAGCGTTTGCAGGCGCACCTCGACGCCGAGGCGCGCCAGCTCGTTTTCCTCGAAATACGCCTGGTCCTCGAACGAGTCCCGGCCGGGGGCGCGTGCCGCGATCAGCAGCTGTCCGCCGAGGCGCTTGCCCTGCTCGAGCACGATGACGCGGTGGCCGCGCATCGCCGCCACCCGCGCCGCTTCGCATCCCGCGATCCCGCCGCCGACCACCACGACGCGCTTCGGCGTCGCGGCGGGCCGGTACTCGCGCTCCCAGCGCAACTCGTTGCCTATCACCGGGTTGATCGAGCAGACCGGCGTGTACGGCTGGGTCGAGGGTTCGGACGCCTCGTCGATGCAGCGCGTGCAGGCGATGCAGCGACGGATCTCGCCGAGGCGCCCCTCGCGGGCCTTGTTCGCGAACTCGGGGTCCGCGATGCCGGCGCGCACCATGCCCACGAGGTCGCAGTAGCCGTCCTTGAGCAGTTCCTCGGCGAGCACCGGATCGTTGATGCGCCCGGTGAACAGCACGGCGATCTTGCGCTCCATCAGCGCGAGATCCGCGCGCGCGGCCTTGCCGAACTCGCGGAACTCGGCGTGGGGATGGTAGGAGGAGGGGACGTAGGACGGCGCGCCCCAGCAGTGGCCGGTGTCGAGGTCGACGAAATCGAGCAGGCCGGTCTCGCCGATGCAGTAGAGCATCTCGCGCATTTCCATGTTGTCGTAGCCGCCGTGGCGGAACTCCTGGCCGCCCACGCGGATGCCCACGGCCATCGTGTCGCCGACGCTCGCGCGGATGCGCTTCAGCGCCTCGACGACGAAACGCACGCGCTCCTGCGGACCGCCACCCCAGCGGTCGGTGCGGCGGTTGGTCACGGGCGAGAGGAAGCTGTAGCCGAGCGTCTCGTGGGCGCAGTGCACCTCGATGCCGTCGGCCCCGGCCTGCCTCGCGATCAGCGCGGCCCGCGCGTAGGCCTCGAGGCAGTACTCGATCTCCTCCTCGCCGAGCACGTGCGGCGTGTAGTCCTGCGCCCCGATGACCGGCACGGGCGAGGGTGCCCACACCGAATTGAGGTGGGTCAGCTGCACGACCACCACCGCGCCGGTTCGATGCACCTCGGCGCAGAACCGCGCCATCCCCTCGGCGAAGGCCGGGTTCTGGTACGCCGCCTGCCGCGCCCCGAAGCCGACCGGCAGGCCGATCTCGTCCGCTGCCTCCCGCGGTATCGGCACTTCGAGCAGCCAGGTTTCGCTGCCGATCCAGCCGGTGCCCCCGCGGGCCTTCGCCGCGTGGTGCGCGATGAAGTGCTCGTCGATCAGGCCCGGTGTCATCGAGGAGTTGATCGTGTTGGTGGTCTCGCAGATCCGGTTCGGTACCCGCATGGGACCGACCTGCAAGGGAGAGAAGAGATGGTCGAATCGTGCGTTGCTCATGGTGCGTTCAACTCCTCGCTTCGCTGCGTCCTCGTGCATCGGCCGCGCCGCGTCACGCCGGGCCCGTCGGTGTCAGGATCACCACCGCGAATGGCCGCGCCGTCTGTGCCTGGAAATAGCCCCATGCCGGGAACACGGCCACCAGCCGCGGCCACAGCGCCTCGCGTTCGGCCGGCGTCGCGTCGCGCGCGAGCGCCGACATCCTGCGGCGGTCGAGCTGCACCCAGCAGCCCGGGTGCGCCTGCACGTTGAGATACCAGGCCGGATGCGTGTCGTAGCCGGCCAGCGAGCCCACCACGACCATCGACTCGCCGTCCTGCAGGAACACCAGGGGCGTCACGCGCTTCTCGCCGGACTTGCGCCCGATCGTGGTCAGCAGCAGGGTCGGCAGTCCCGAGGGCGATCCCGCCCCGGTCGACCAGCCGTCCGGGTTCGCGAGGTAGCGCTCGACGTCGGCGTGCGCGTCGCCGCGGATGCGATCGAGCGACGCGGTCTGCTGCTTCAGCGTCTCCCAGTCCGCGTCGGACAGGAAGTCCGGCTTCTGCATCTGGTCGCGGTTCGTGCTGCCCATGGCCGATGTTCCTCCGTTGTCCTGACATTCACTGCCGCGTCGCGTCGTCGGCGGCGCGGAACGCGAAGACCATTGCGGGCGCCAGTGTCGATCCCGAGGCGGGATAGGTCTGGCCCGTCACCGCGGCGCTGCAGTTGCCGATCGCGTAGAGCCCCGCGACGACGCGGCCCTGCCCGTCCAGCACGCGGGCGTGTTCGTCGGTGTCCAGCCCGCCCTTGGTGCCGAGCTCGCCGGGATAGACCTTCGTGCCGTAGAAAGGCGGTTTGGCGATCGGACCGAGACAGGGGTTCGGCCCCACGGACTGGTCGCCGTAGTAACGATCGTAGTTGGCGTCGCCGCGCTGGAAGTCGGCGTCCTTGCCCGCGGCCGCGTAGCCGTTGAACTTGCGCACCGTCTCCGCGAGACCGGCGGGATCGACGTCGAGCGCTCGCGCGAGACCCTCGATCGTGTCGGCTTTCGCGATGCCGCGCCACGCGCCGGGAGGTACCGCGAAATCGGGCTGGAACGTGCTCGGCAGCATGGGTCCGAAGGGGTAGTGGCGGCGATAGGTCGAGTCGAACACCAGTGCCGCGGGCACGCTCTCGCGGCCCGGCACGTTCGCGGAATAGATGCCGCGGGTCACCTTGGTGTAAGAGGAACTCTCGTTCACGAAGCGCTCGCCGGCGCGGTTCACGATGATCGAGCCCGGCAGGTTCTTCTCGATGATCAGCATGCGCGCCTGTTCTTCCCCGGGGATCAGGAATGTCGGCCCCCACCACGCGGCATCCATGAATCGCGTGGCTGCACCGATGCGCTCGCCGGCCTCGATCATCTCGCCCGTGTTGCCGGGGGCGCCCGCGGTCCACCCGGAGTCGCTCGGTTGCGGCAGGTGCTTGCGGCGCATCGCGTTGTTCTTCTCGAAGCCGCCCGCGGCGAGGATCACGCCCTTGCGCGCCGCGATGCGCACGCGGCGGCCGGCGCGCCGTGCGACGACACCCGTCACCCGTCCGTCCTCGACGACGAGTTCCTCGACTCCGGTGTCGAGCCACAGCGCCATGCCGCGCTCGATCATGCTCCGACGCAGGTTTCCCACCAGCGTGCCGCCCAGCACCTGGCGACGGTCGCGCAGGTGGAACAGGCGCCACGGCAGGTCGAGGAGGTAGCGCGCCACCATGCTGAAGGCCACCCACAGCCAACCCTTGCCACGCGCCTGCAGGATCAGCGACTCGCTCGCGGTCCAGCCGATGATTCCGAACAGTGCGGTCTGCGGGTGCTGCGGCCGCAGTCGCGTCAACTCGTCGCCGAGCAGCTTGCCGTGGAACGGCGCCGGCTCGTGGCAGCGATGCATCTTGGCGTCGGGATTGTCCGGATACATGTCCGGGAATCCCGCCAGCGGCGCGAGTCGCACGTGCGTGCGCGTGTGCAGCCAGTCGATGAACGGCGCGATGGTGTCGACGAAGGCGTCGATGCGCCGCTCCTGCGACGGCTCGCCGATCACGCTCTTCATGTAGCGCTTCGCTTCCTCGGGCGAGTCGCTGCCGCCGGCGTCACGGATCAGCGGGCTCCCGGGAAGCCACAACACACCGCCCGACATCGCGGAAGAACCGCCGTAGAGCGAGGTCTTCTCGACCACCAGCGTGTCGGCCCCGTTGTCGTGCGCGCGCACCGCGGCGGTCAACGCGCCGGCGCCGGATCCGATCACGAGCACGTCGGTGACATGATCCCAAGCTGCATCGTTCATGGCCCAGATTCCTCGCGAGCGGCGTCGAGGCAAGTAGATCACAGGATCCGCGGCGGCGCGCGCGGCCGCGCGCGCACTGTCAGCTTCTGATACCGTTTAGGCCGATTCGGATGCCGGCGTCGTGGGGATTTGTCCGTCGATGCCCGCTACGATGCTTTTCAGGGCGATCGATCCGGGTCGTGATCGGTGCACAGCGAAAGGAACAAGCCATGGCGATTGAAATCAGGGAATCCTTTCAGGTCAGCGCTCCCGTGGATGCGGTGTGGACCTTCATGAAGCAGCCGGAGAACCTGGCCAACTGCATGCCCGGCGCCTCGCTGGCGCGCATCATCGACGACAAGAGCTTCGTCGGCACCGTGAAGCTCAAGGTCGGTGCGATCACGGCGAGCTACGACGGCACCATGACCTTCACGCGGCTCGACGACGCGGCGTACGCGATGACGCTGCTCGCGCAGGCGAAGGAGAAGGGTGGCGGCACGGTCAGCGGCACCATCTCGGCAGTGCTCGAGCCGCTCGCCGACGGCGGCACCGAGGTGCGCTGCGAATCGAGCACGGATCTCACGGGGCGCATCGTGCAGGTGGGTCGCGGCATGATCGAGGGCGTCTCGAAGCAGGTCATCCAGAAGTTCGTGGCCAACGTGAAGGGTTCGCTGGAGTCGGCGGTTACTGCCGCCGCGCCAGCAGTCGCGGTGGCGTCCGATACCGTCGTGACGCCGCCCGAGCAGGGCGCCGCGGTACCCGCCGCTCCCGCCGCGGCGCGCCCGCCCGTGCACGAGGACTCGATCAACGTGCTCGCGGTGCTGTGGAACGTGATCTGGGGCGCGATCCGCGGATTCTTCCGCAGGCTGTTCGGTCGCGCCTGATCGCGCGACCGCCTGCTCCCGGCGCAACGCGCCGGGGGGCTTCAATCGCCGACTTCAATCGCCGACGATGCGGATGCGCTCGGCCACCAGTTCGGCGACGTCGAACACCTTGCGCGTCTCGGTGTGCCGGGAGGCGCTGGAACTCAGCATCAGCGTGCAGAAGGAGCAGGAGGTCGCGATCTTGTCGGCGCCCGTATCGAACGCCTCCTGCGCGCGCACGTCGCTCACGCGCGCGGTGCCGCCCTGGCCGCCCCAGTAGTTGCCGCCGCCCGCGCCGCAGCAGAAGCTCTGCTCGCGCGCGCGCGGCATCTCGATCAGCCGGCCGACGGCGGCGACCACGCGCCGCGTCTCGTCGACGATGCCGTTGTGCCGCGCGAGGTAGCAGGGGTCGTGGAAGGTGATCTTTTCCTCGCTGCGCGCGGCGATCTGCAGGCGACCCTCGGCAATCAGGCGATCGATCAGCACGGCGTGGGGAATGGTCTGCCAGTCGCCGCCGAGCTCGGGGTAGTAGCGATCGAAGCTGTTGAAGCAGTGGGCGCAGAGCGTGATGACCTTCTTCACGCCGAGTTCGCGGAACTCCTCGATGTTCTCGCGCGCCATCTCGACGAACTGCATCTCGTTGCCCATCATCTTGGCCGGATCGCCCGTGCAGCGCGACTGCCCGAGGATGCCGTAGGAGACGCCCGCCGCCTCGAGTATGCGCACCATCGCGCGCGCCGTCTCCTGGGCGCGCGGCTCGAAGGCGACCGAGCAGCCGATCCACAGCAGGTACTCGCAGGTGCCGGCCTCGAACAGCGGCACCTCGAGGCCCTTGCGCCAGTCGTCGCGGTTGGCCGCGGTGCCGACGAAGGGGTGGCCGCGCGACTCCAGGTTGCGGTTCGCCGCCGCCATGGTGTCGGGCATGTCGGAGCGTTCCATCACGTGGTGGCGCCGGAATTCGAGGATGATCTCGGCCGGGTTGTTGCTGACGGGACAGGCCTCGACGCAGGCCGCGCAGGTGGTGCAGGCGAACACCGCGTCGCGCCCGAGCACATCGATCAGGCTGGCGTCGTCGAGGCGCCCCTCGGCGAGGAACTCGGCGCAGGTCGTCATCACCTTCTTCGGCGAGAGGTCCTTGCCGGTCTGCGCCGCCGGGCAGACTTCCTGGCAACGTCCGCACCACAGGCAGGCCGAGGCATCGAACAGGTGCTTGCGGCTCAGGTCCGCCAGTCTCGCCGCGCCGAAGGCCGCGGGCGCGGCGTCGCCTTCCGGCTCCGCGTCGAAGTCGATCGGCGCGAGATTGATGCCGCGGCGCCGGCTCGCGAGAGCCGAGTTCGCCGGCCCGAGCAGCATGTGCGACATCGGCGTGTGCGCGATCAGCGCGAGGAAGCCGACGCCGAGGAGGCCGTGCAGCCACCACAGCGTCCGGAAGCCGAGCAGGCGCGCATCCGGATCGAGGCTGGCGGCGAGCCAACCGCCGATGGCGGCGCCGAGGAACTCCGCGCTGCCGTCGTTCGCCAGCGAGAGGCGGAAGCTCTCGCTGCTGTAGCCGGCGACTATCACGAGCAGGATCAGCGCTTCCATGCGTTCGAAGCCGCGCCGTCGGCCGCCGGCGACGAGGCGCTCGGGCGGGAACAGGCGGCGCAGCAGGAAGAACAGCACGCCGAGGAAGACCGCCATCCCGGCCACCTCGCGACCGAGTTCCATCACCAGCGTGCCGAACCAGCCGGAGTAGACCGGCACTCCGAGGAAGCTGAGGGCGAAGCAGGCGTGGCCGAATATCAGCACCAGCGCACCGAAGAACAGCAACCCGTGCGCGGTGCCCGCCCACGGCCGCTGCCTCAGGCGCGAGGTGAGGACGCCGCGCGTCACGAAGCTGCGCCAGTTGATGCGCCCCAGCACCTGCTGCAGCGTCAGCGGCGTCGCGAAACAGGCCTTGCCGGGAGCGATCCGCCGGCCGACCGCGCGCAGGCCCGCCACCAGGCTCGCGAGTGCGGCCAGCAGCAGGGCGGTGAGGAGGACGTAGCTGGCGACGGACATCTCCGGCATGGCGCTCACGACCTGGCTCCTCGCAAGTGGATCGACAACTCAGCGTTTCAGGATCGCCGCGGTGGCATTGCCGCCCAGGCCCAGGGTCTGCGCCAGTCCGACGCGCGCTCCCGCCACCTGCCGGCCTCCGGCCTGGCCGCGCAGCTGCCAGGTGAGCTCGGCGATCTGGAACACTCCCATCGCGGTCGTCGCCTCGCCGAAGGACAGGAAGCCGCCGGAGGGGTTGATCGGCATGCGGCCGGTGGGCGTGGTCTGTTCCGTCTCGAGCAGATGCTCGGCTTCGCCGGGCTCGCACAGGCCCCATTCCTCGGGGAAGGCGAGCTCATAGTAGCAGGTGTTGTCCTGCAGCTCCGTGAGGCTCACGTCCTGCGGGCCGATGCCGGCGAGTTCGAAGGCGCGGCGCACGGCGGCACGGGCCTCGGTGTGGAGGCTGGGACCCCGGGGCACCGGGCCGGCGAGTCCGCGCGGCAGCGCGTCGCCGAACTGCATGGTGGCCACCGTGCTCGTCGCCACGGTCACCGGATGCGCCGTGAACTGCCGCGCGCGCGCCGCCGAGCAGATCACGGCCGCCGCGGCGCCGTTCGAGACCGGGCAGATCTCGAACAGGCGCAGCGGATTGCTGACGTACGGCGAGGCGAGAACCTCCTCGATGCCGACCTCCTTGCGGAAGCGCGCGTAGGGGTTCGAAACCGCGCACTTGCGCGCCTTCACGGCGACCTTCGCGAACTGTTCCTCGGAGGTGCCGAAGTCGTGCATGCGCCGGCGCGCGAGCGCGGCCCAGAACGCCGGCCCGGGCATGCCGACGCAGCGCTGGCGCAGGAACTCGGGGTCGGTCACCTCCTCGACGCCGGAAGTCTGGATCATCCCCTTCGGCATCACCTCGCCACCGACGACGAGCACCATGTCGTAGACGCCGCCGGCGACCATGGCGTAGCCGACGTTGAACGCGTTGCCGCCGGCGGCGCAGCCCGCCGACATGTT
>CAYXJM010000042.1:0-11613 GCA_964465455.1 uncultured Klebsiella sp. | reverse complement strand
GCCCGGGCGGCGCCGCGGGCGCGGGCCTCGCAGCGCTCCTCGTCCTCGTGTGCGAAGAAGCGGTACACGTCATCCCCCGAACGGCGATCACCGGCAAAGCGGACCGCCAGCAATGCCAGCCACGCGTCGAGGCGTCCGCGGTCGCCCAGGTGCCCAAGTTCGAGCACCGGCACGTGCATCAACTCCTCCAGCACGCGCTGCGGGTAGATGCGCGACATGCGCTCGATGATGCGCATCACGCGGCGGTAGTTGCCCACCAGCGTCTCCAGCGCCTCGCCGGCGATGCCGGGGGCGGCGCGGTTCACGTGCAGCGCCGCACCGTCCAGCGCCGACTGCGTCAGGTACTGGTTCAGCGCGTCGTCGTCCTTCAGGTACTGCTGCTGCTTGCCCTTGGCGATCTTGTACAGCGGCGGTTGGGCAATGTAGACGTATCCGCGCTCGATGAGTTCTCGCATCTGGCGGAAGAAGAAGGTCAGCAGCAGGGTGCGGATGTGCGAGCCGTCCACGTCGGCGTCCGTCATGATGATGACGCGGTGGTAGCGCATCTTGTCGGCATTGAATTCGTCGTTGCCGATGCCGCAGCCCATCGCGATCACCAGCGTGCCGATTTCCTGCGACGAGAGCATGCGGTCGAAGCGCGCCTTCTCGACGTTGAGGATCTTGCCTTTCAGCGGCAGGATGGCCTGGAAGCGGCGGTCACGGCCCTGCTTGGCCGAACCGCCGGCGGAGTCGCCCTCGACCAGGAACAGTTCGGACAGCGCAGGGTCCTTTTCCTGGCAATCCGCGAGCTTGCCTGGCAGGCCGGCGATGTCCAGCGCGCCCTTGCGCCGCGTCATCTCGCGTGCCTTGCGCGCGGCTTCGCGAGCACGCGCCGCGTCGATCATCTTGCCGACCACCGCCTTGGCCTCGGCGGGGTTTTCCAGCAGGTAGTCGCCGAATTTCTCGTTCATCGCCTGCTCGACCGCGTTCTTGACCTCCGAGGACACCAGCTTGTCCTTGGTCTGCGACGAGAACTTCGGGTCCGGCACCTTCACCGAGATCACCGCCGTGAGGCCCTCGCGCGCGTCGTCACCGGTGGTGGCGACCTTCGCCTTGGCCGCGAGCCCTTCCTTCTCTATGTAGCTGTTGAGGTTGCGCGTCAGCGCGGCACGGAAACCGGCCAGGTGCGTACCGCCGTCGCGCTGCGGGATGTTGTTGGTGTAGCAGAGGACGTTCTCCTGGTAGGAGTCGTTCCACTGCATCGACACCTCCACCCCGATGCCGTTCTGTTCGCTGCGGAAGTGCAGCACGCGGTTCACGGCTGTCTTGTTCGTGTTGAGGTATTCCACGAAGGCGCGCACGCCGCCCTCGTAGTTGTATTCGATCTCCTGCCCCGAA
Organism: uncultured Klebsiella sp.; assembly: GCA_964465455.1. Classification (GTDB taxonomy): domain Bacteria; phylum Pseudomonadota; class Gammaproteobacteria; order Pseudomonadales; family UBA5518; genus UBA5518. The sequence goes on along the minus strand of CAYXJM010000042.1, from coordinate 10,236 downwards.
CGCTCGTCCTTCAGCGTGATGTGCAGCCCAGAATTCAGGAACGCGAGCTCGCGCAGGCGCTTGGCGAGGATGTCGAAATGGAACTCGATGTTGCGGAAGGTATCGCCCGAGGGGTGGAAGCGGATTTCCGTGCCCTTCGAGCTGGTATCCCCCACCACGGCCAGCGGGGCCTCCGCGACACCGTGGTGATAGACCTGCTCGTAGACCTTGCCGCCACGACGAATGCGCAGCGTCAGGGTCGAGGACAGCGCGTTCACCACCGAGGCGCCCACACCGTGCAGGCCGCCCGAAACCTTGTAGCCGCCGCCCTCCTCGCCGAACTTTCCGCCCGCGTGCAGCGTGGTCATGATCACCTCGGCGGCGGAGATGCCCTCCTCGTGCATGTCCGTCGGGATGCCACGGCCGTTGTCGATCACGGTCACGGATTCGTCGGGGTGCAGGATCACCTGGATCTGGTTGCAGTGGCCCGCCAGCGCCTCGTCGATCGAGTTGTCGACCAGCTCGAAGACCATGTGATGGAGACCGGTGCCGTCGTCGGTGTCACCGATGTACATGCCCGGTCGCTTGCGCACCGCGTCCAGCCCCTTGAGCACCTTGATGCTCTCGGCGCCGTATTCCGTATCGACCGTGTGTTCCGTAGCTTCCATCAACTCTTCCTCAGTTAGCCGCGCTCAGCGCGCCATGTTCCACGTGGAACACTCTCATTTCGTCTGCCGCCAGCCCATCCCAGCACCCGCTGAGCTCTGCGGCATCCACGCAGCTGAGCAGCACCTGGCAGCGCATCGCCCCCAGCAGCTGGCACAACTGCCGCCGATGCTCGCGATCGAGCTCGGCCGGGAGGTCATCGACCAGAAACACGCATTCCCGACCCTGCGTAGCGCTGAACAGACGGCCCTGCGCCAGCTTCATGGCCGCGACCACCAGTTTCTGCTGGCCGCGCGACAACACTTCGGCGGCGTTGAGCCCGCGGATGCGCACGCGGATGTCGGCACGATGCGGCCCGCTGTGGGTGAAACCGCGGAGCCGGTCCCGTTCGAGTTGTTCGGCCAAGACAGCCGCCAGCGGCTTGTCCCGCTCCCACCCTCGCAGGTAACCGAGCTCGAGCCCCTGCAGGTTCACCAACTCGCGCAATGTTTGCTGGAAAACCGGGTAAAAGGCATCGAAGTAACGCGCCCGCAACTCGTCGAGCTGCGCGGCGGACTCCGCCAGGCGAGCATCCCATATCCCGAGTTCATCGGTCGCAATTCTATCATGCCGCAGCAGCGCATTGCGCTGGCGCAGGCAGCGGTGGACGTCCAGCCAGACACGATGGAAAGTATGTTCCACGTGGAACACTCCCCAGTCGAGAAACTGGCGCCGCACCTTGGGTCCGCCCTCGAGAAGGGCGAAGGTGTCGGAGTTGATCAGCTGCAGCGGTAACCGCCGCGCCAATTCGGCCGCATTCCGTATCGACTGCCCCTGGATTCGCCCGACGAAGCTGCCATCACGATCCCGCGACACGCCGATCGCCACCGGTGCCCCGCCCTCCTCGGCGTCGAGCAGCGAGGCGAAGACGGTGCACTGGCGGGCATCGTGGTGAATGACCGGATCGAGACGCGTCGCCCGGAAGGAACGCCCGGAGCCGAGCACGAACACTGCTTCCAGCACGCTGGTCTTGCCGCTGCCATTCGGGCCGCACAACAGGTTCACCCGCTGCAGTTCGAGCTCCGCCTGCTGTATGTTCCGGAGCTGGCTGATGCGCAGCCGCCGAATGGACATCCGCGCGTCGCGCGCCTCAGAGTCGCATCGGCATCACGACGTAGAGCGCATCCTCGCGCCCCGGATCCTGGATCAGCACGCTGCGACTGCCGTCCGACAGCTGGAAGCGTACTTCCTCGCTGCCGAGCACTGCCAGCACGTCGATCAGGTAGCTGACGTTGAAGCCGATCTCGACGCGGGGCCCGGAGTAGCTCACGCCCACCTGCTCCTCGGCCTCCTCCTGTTCGGGGTTGTTGGCGAGGATCTGCAGGTTGTCGTCCTCCAGCACCAGCCGGACGCCGCGGTATTTCTCGTTGGACAGGATAGCCGTGCGCGCGAGCGCCTCCTTCAGTTCCAGGCGCGGCCCGAGCAGGCGCTTGTCGGCGTCGCGCGGCAGCACGCGTTCGTACTCGGGGAACTTCCCGTCGACCAGTTTCGAGGTAAAGGCGAATTCCGGCGTGATGGCGTGGAAGTGGTTCCCTCCCAGCACGACGCGCACGTCGTCGTCCGGGTTCTGCAGCAGCCGCAACAGTTCCAGCACGCCCTTGCGCGGCAGGATGACCTGCACGTCGGCGCGCACGCCGGCCAGCGGCTCCTCCAGGGTGGCCATCGCCAGCCGGTGACCGTCGGTCGCCACCGTGCGCAGGTGGCGCGGCGTCACCTCGAACAGCATGCCATTCAGGTAATAGCGCACGTCCTGCTGCGCCATCGAGAAGGCGGTGCGATCGATCAGGCTCTTGAGCTGCGCCTGGTTCACGGTGAATTCGACCGACCCCGCCGCCGGCTCGATATTCGGGAACTCGCCGGCGGGCAGCGTCGACAGCGTGAAGCGGCTGCGCCCGCAGCGCAGCTGCACCCGCTGCTCGTCGAGGGTGAACTCCAGCCGGCCGGCATCCGGCAGCGACTTGCAGATGTCGGCGAGCTTGCGCGCCGGCACCGTGATCTCGCCGCTCTCGCCGGGTTCGGCCAGCGTGATGCGCGCCGCCAGCTCGACCTCGGTGTCGGTGCCCGTCAGCGACAGGCTCTCGCCGTCCAGCGAGATCAGGACGTTGGAGAGGATCGGCAGCGTCTGGCGCCGCTCCACCACCCCGGCCACCAGGCTCAGCGGCTTCAGCAACGCGTCCCGGGAAATCGAAAATTTCATGCAACGAGTCTCCGCAGTGAATTCCGTATTCCGTACGGCCGGCCGCGATCCGTGCTTCAGGTCGACAGCAGGCGGTAGAGGTTCTTGTGGTCCTCGCGAATATCGGAATCGTACTCGCGGAGTTCCTTTATCTTCTTGCAGGCGTGCAGGACCGTGGTGTGATCGCGCCCGCCGAAGGCCTCGCCGATCTCCGGCAGGCTGTGATTGGTGAGTTCCTTGGCCAGCGCCATCGCCAGTTGCCGCGGCCGCGCCACCGAGCGGCTGCGCCGCTTCGACAGCAGGTCGGACAGCTTGATCTTGTAGTACTCGGCCACGGTGCGCTGGATGTTGTCGAGGCTGACCAGCTTGTCCTGCAGCGCCAACAGGTCCTTCAGCGATTCCTTGACCAGTTCGATGTCGATGCGCCGGTTGGTGAACTGGGCACTGGCGATCACGCGCTTCAGCGCTCCTTCCAGTTCGCGCACGTTCGACTTGATGCGCTGCGCCACGAAGAAGGCGACGTCGGCCGGCAGGTCGATCTGCGATTGCTCCGCCTTCTTCATCAGGATGGCCACCCGCGTCTCGAGCTCCGGCGGCTCGACCGCCACGGTGAGCCCCCATCCGAAACGCGACTTCAGTCGCTCTTCGAGCCCGTCGATTTCCTTCGGATAGCGATCGCAGGTCAGGATCATCTGCTGCCCGCCTTCGAGCAGCGCGTTGAACGTGTGGAAGAACTCCTCCTGCGAGCGCTCCTTGTTGGCGAAGAACTGGATGTCGTCGATCAGCAACGCATCGACCGAGCGGTAATAGCGCTTGAAATCGTTGATGGCGTTCAGCTGCAGCGCCTTGACCATGTCGGCGACAAATCGCTCGGAGTGCAGGTAGACGATCCGCGCGCTCGGGTTGCTCTCCAGCAGCGCGTTGCCGACCGCATGCATCAGGTGGGTCTTGCCGAGACCCACGCCGCCGTAGATGAACAGCGGGTTGTAGGCCCCGCCGGGGTTCTGCGCGACCTGCTGCGCGGCGGCGCGCGCCAGCTGGTTGCTCTTGCCCTCCACGAAATTCTGGAAGGTGTAGCCTTCGATCAGGAAGTTGTTGGCCCGCGGCGTCACATCGGCACCGGCCTTGCGGGGAACAGGCGTGGCGGCCGTGGCCGACGCCGCGACCACCTCGTCGTTGCTCACGCGTTCGGCACGCGCGCCGGACCCGGTTTCCGCTGCCGGCAGCGGAGCCCGCTGCAGGCTGTCCTGGCGCAGCGTGTCGAGCTCCACGGTGGCGATGCGCCCGCCCGACACTTCGCTCACCAGCTGGCGGATCCGCTCGAAGTACTTCTCGCGCACCCATTCCTTGACGAACCGGTTCGGCGCAATCAGCTGCAGCCCGACCGCGGACTCCTCGGCGCGCAACGGCCGGATCCAGGTATTGAACTGCTGCGGCGGCATTTCATCGCGCAGGAAGCTGCTGCAGCGTTGCCAGGTCACATCCATCCCTTTCCAAACCCCGAAAGCACCGTTTGAAACTGCTGTCGATGCATCTAGTTATTGTCGTACTGCCACCGCGAACCGCGTCCCCAGACCCACTGGATAACTGGGTGGCGGCATTCTAGCGTTTTCCACAGAACTTATACACACGGCATCAAAGAAAAAGCAGATTATTACAATAATCCAACATTTTCAATGTGTTACAAAATGGCTCGAGCGCATCGAGATGGCTTCGCGCGCATCAGGAACGGAAGCATCCTGTGGATAACGTGTTACCAAATATTGCTTCTGGTGTGGCTTTCCTGTGCCTTCGGCAGGTGCAGCCGGGGCGCCCGCGCGCCGTCCACACCCGCGGCCGCACAGCTTGTCCACAACTTGCGGAGCGACCAGCCGATTGATCGCTATTGTCTTTTCGTGCTTATCAACACCCCGGATCGACGCAGGCCGGCCGCACGCGAGCAGCTGTGGAGAACCACCTCCGGCCCGGCTCCGCCAGCGCGCGGCCCGCGCTACTATTGCCAACCGTCGGCGCACGCCGCATTTGCCCCCGGGCACGGATTTCACTAGAATCCCGCGTCTTTTTCGGCACCTCCGTATCCCGCGGACCGGACCCAAGGCGAGCACACCATGAGCAAGAGAACATTCCAACCGAGCAACCTGAAGCGCAAGCGCACCCACGGCTTCCGCGCACGCATGGCCACTCGCAACGGCCGCATCGTTCTCCAGCGCCGTCGCGCCAAGGGCCGCAAGCGCCTGTCGGCCTGACGCGGCCCGCAGCGACGATGTATGGCGGGCGCGGAATATCCCCGGCAGGCTCGCCTGCTGAACTCCGCGCAGTTCAAGGCAGTTTTCGACGACTCCCGCTTCCGGGTGTCGACGCGCGAATTGCTGGTGCTTTCCCGCCCCAACGGGCTGGAGCACGCGCGCCTCGGCATCGTCGTCGGCAAGAAGAACTGCCGGCTGGCGACCGGGCGCAACCGGGTGAAGCGCCTGGTCCGCGAATCCTACCGCCACAATCAGTCGGAGCTGGCCGGTCTCGACATCATCGTACTGGCGCGCCGCGGCATCGCTGACCTCGACAACGGCGCCATAACGCAGCACCTGACCAAGTTATGGAATCGTCTCGGCAGGACATTTCGGGAATCGGTGGCGGCGTCCTGCGTCGCGTCTGCGTCTCCGTGATGGTCGCTCTGATCGACGGTTACCGTTTCTTCCTGAGCCCGTGGATCGGGCAGCATTGCCGTTTCGATCCCACCTGCTCGCGCTACGCGCGTGAAGCCATCATCCGCCACGGGCCGCTTCGCGGCGGGTGGCTGGCACTCTGCCGGTTGTCGCGCTGCCATCCCTGGCATGCAGGCGGTCACGATCCCGTTCCCGGCTCCGCGACCGGCGCTCCCGTCACCTCCTGTTCGGATACCCCCCGTTAATGGACATTCAACGCAACCTGCTGATCGTCGCACTGGTCCTGGTATCCGGGATGCTGCTGACCGAATGGGTGAAGTTCCGCGACACGCACGCGACGCAGGCAGCCGCCGTCCAGCAGACCACGCAATCCGCCGCCGCGCCGGCCGTGCCCGTGGCGGGCGCGGTGCCTTCGGCAGCCGGCACCGCCGCCGCGGATATCCCCACCGTTCCGGCAGCCGGCGCTTCCGCCGAACCGCTGCCAACCGTCGCCGCGCAACAGAAACTCACCGTGCGCACCGACTCGCTGTTGCTGGACATCGCGCTGACCGGCGGCGACATCACCTCGGTCGCCCTGCCGCGCCACCCGGCGAGCCTCGACCGTCGCGACCAGCCGTTCCAGCTGCTCGAGCAGGGCGCCGGGCGCGAATACATCGCGATGAGCGGGCTGATCGGTCCCAACGGAACCGACACGCCCGACGGCCGCCCCCTGTTCTCGGCCTCGGCGAGCAGCTATGAAATGCAGCCCGACCAGGACGAACTGGTGGTCGACCTGCACCACGCGACGAGCGATGGCGTCGCCATCACCAAGCGCTTCACCTTCAGGCGCGGCGAATACGTCGTCGGCGTCGAATACCTCGTGACCAACAACAGCAACGCCGCGTGGCAGGCCTCCCTGTTCGGCCAGCTGAAGCGCGACAACCGCCCCGACCCCGGAGCCAGCGGCGGCGCTCTCGGCATCAAGCCGTTCATCGGCTTCGCCACGCACACCAAGGACGAGCCGTACCATAAATTCACGTTCAAGGCGATCGAGGAAAAACCCTACGACCACACGAACCGCGGCGGCTGGATCGCGCTGGTGCAACACTACTTCATCAGCGCGTGGATCCCGGCCGCCGAGGCGCAGAACAGCTTTTCGATGCTGAAGACCGCGGCCGGCGACAACATCGCCCGCTTCACCTCGCCCGAGCTGCAGCTCGCGCCCGGCGCCAGCGGTTCCATCGCCGCGCAGTTCTATGCCGGCCCGAAGGACCAGTACCGCCTGCACGAAATCGCCCCCGGACTCGACCTCACCGTCGACTACGGCTGGCTGTGGTGGATCGCGCAGCCGCTGTTCGCGCTGCTGTTCTTCTTCGCGACCGGCACGCTGCACATCGGCGGCTGGCAATTCAGCCTCGGCAGCGGAATCGGCAACTGGGGCTGGGCCATCGTGCTGCTGACGCTGCTGGTGAAAGGCGCCTTCTTCCACCTGGCGGCGACGAGCTACAAGTCGATGGCCAAGATGCGCAAGCTGCAGCCGAAGATGCTCGAGCTGCGCGAGCGCTACGGCGAGGATCGCCAGAAGCTCTCGCAGGAGACCATGGACCTCTACCGCAAGGAGAAAGTGAACCCGCTCGGCGGCTGCCTGCCCATCCTGATCCAGATGCCGGTGTTCCTGTCGCTGTACTGGGTGCTGCTCGAGAGCGTCGAACTGCGCCAGGCGCCGTTCATGCTGTGGATCAAGGACCTGTCGGCGATGGATCCCTATTTCGTGCTGCCGCTGCTGATGGGCGCCTCGATGTACTTCCAGCAGAAACTGAACCCGCCCCCGCCCGATCCGATGCAGGCCAAGGTGTTCCAGTTCATGCCGATCATCTTCACGGTGTTTTTCCTGTTCTTCCCGGCCGGGCTGGTGCTGTACTGGCTCGTGAACAACGTGCTGTCGATGGCGCAGCAGTGGGTGATCACGCGCCAGATCGAGAAGGCGCCCTGACGGTTCCGACCCGTGGACGCCGCGGCTGACACCGACACGATCGCGGCGGTCGCCACGGCGCCCGGCCGCGGCGGCATCGGCGTCGTCCGCATCTCGGGTCCCGGGGCAGGCAGGATCCTCGCCGCCGTATGCGGCGTGCTCCCGCCGCCACGCCACGCCACGCTGGCCGACTTCCGCGAACACGACGGCGCGGTGCTGGACCGCGGCATCGCGCTGTACTTCCCGGGGCCGCACAGCTTCACCGGCGAGGACGTCGCCGAGCTCCAGGGCCACGGCGGACCGGTCGTGCTCGACCTGCTGCTGCAAGGCGTGCTGCGCCACGGCGCCCGCCTGGCGCGTCCCGGCGAGTTCAGCGAGCGGGCTTTCCTGAACGGCAAGATCGACCTCGCGCAGGCCGAGGCGATCGCCGACCTCATCGAGAGCACCACCACGCACGCCGCCCGCAACGCGATGCGCTCCTTGCAGGGCGCGTTCTCGGCCCGCATCCACGAGTTGCTGCAGGAACTGGTCTCGCTGCGCATCTTCGTCGAGGCGAGCATCGACTTCCCCGAGGAGGAAGTGGATTTCCTCGCCGATACGCAGGTGGCGACCCGGCTCGAGACCCTGCTGCAGCGCGTCACCGCCGTTCGCGAGTCCGCCCGCAATGGCGTGCTGGTGCGCGACGGCATGACGCTGGTGCTCACCGGCAAGCCGAATGCAGGCAAGTCGAGCGTCATGAACGCGCTGGCCGGCCGCGACACCGCGATCGTGACGGCGGTGCCGGGCACGACGCGCGACGTGCTGCGCGAGGAGATCGAGCTCGACGGGTTGCCGCTGCACATCATCGACACCGCCGGCCTGCACGACAGCCCCGACCTGGTGGAACAGGAAGGCATCCGTCGCGCGCGCCAGGAAATCGAGCGCGCCGATCACCTGCTGCTCGTCATCGACAGCACCGGCGAGCAGGATGCCGGACACATCCTCGAGCAGAGCTTCGGCGCGCTCCGCGAACGCCTGCCGCCGATGTCGATCGTGATGAACAAGTGCGACCTCTCCGGCCAGCCTCCCGGTCCGGTGCCGGACGCGCCGACGCCCACCATCGCGGTCTCGGCGCTGACCGGTGCGGGCATGCCGGCCTTGCGCGATCACCTGAAACACGCCGTCGGCTACCAGGGCAGTTCCGGCGGCGACTTCTCGGCCCGCCGGCGCCACCTCGATGCGCTCGACCGCACCGAAACGGCGCTGCGCGCCGGGGCGAGGCAGCTCGGTGAATTCGCCGCCGGGGAACTCCTCGCCGAGCACCTGCGCCTTGCGCAGCACAGCCTGGGCGAGATCACGGGCGAGTTCAGCGCCGACGACCTCCTCGGCCGCATCTTCGCGAGCTTCTGCATCGGCAAGTGAGGCCGGCGCCGTGGCGCGGCCACAAGTCGTGGAAAAACTGGGTGGAGAGCGTGCATCGCCGCCTCCTTCGGCAGTCTCTCGCCGGCGGGACCCGAAACGATCCCCAGCCCCGGCACAGCCGCGACACGGCATGCGCGGAGGATTCACGGCCTCTTGTCATCGTCGCAACGCATTGTATTTTCTGGATAAAACGGACATACACACAGCCCCGGCGGCACTCTTCAGTTACTGATTTCCTTCTTCTCTCTCATATACGTGAAGATCAGATAATCAATTCATTCCGGATTCGCGAGCGGAGCGCCCGCGAGGCTGCCGACCCAATAATTCCGTCAGATCAGTTTTTGTACAGTCCTGCCGGCGGTTATATACTCCCCGCCCCGTTCCGGAGAGCGCTCCGTGCAATACCCCAGACACTATGGCGTTATCGTCGTTGGCGGCGGCCACGCGGGCACCGAGGCCGCACTGGCCAGCGCGCGCATGGGCGTGCCGACGCTGTTGCTGACGCAGAGCATCGAGCAGCTCGGGCAGATGTCCTGCAACCCGGCGATCGGCGGCATCGGCAAGAGCCACCTGGTCAAGGAGATCGACGCGCTGGGCGGCGCGATGGCGCGCGCCACCGACCGCGCCGGCATCCAGTTCCGCGTGCTCAACGCGCGCAAGGGGCCCGCGGTCCGGGCAACGCGCGCCCAGGCCGACCGGGTGCTGTACCGCAACGCGATCCGTGCCATCGTCGAGAACCAGCCCGGCCTCGACGTGTTCCAGCAGCCCGTCACCGACCTGATCGTCGAGGGCGAGCGGGTGCGCGGGGTGGTCACGCAGATGGGACTCGCCTTCGTTGCCGAGGCCGTGGTGCTCGCGACCGGCACCTTCCTCGGCGGCAAGATCCACATCGGCCTGGAGAGCTACGGCGGCGGCCGTGCCGGGGATCCGGCATCGAATGCGCTCGCGGCGCGACTTCGTGAACTGCCGTTCGCCGTCGGCCGCCTGAAGACCGGCACGCCGCCGCGCATCGACGCGCGCAGCGTCGATTTCACCGGCCTGCAGGAGCAGCCCGGCGACACGCCGGTGCCGGTGATGAGCTACATCGGTCGCGCCGACGAGCATCCGCGCCAGCTGAGCTGCCACGTCACCTACACGAACGAAAGAACCCACGAGATCATCCGCGGTTCGCTGGACCGTTCGCCGATGTATACCGGCGTGATCGAGGGCACCGGCCCGCGCTACTGTCCGTCGGTCGAGGACAAGATCGTGCGCTTCGCGGACAAGACCGCGCACCAGGTGTTCATCGAGCCCGAGGGGCTCAGTTCGAACGAGCTCTATCCGAACGGGATTTCCACCAGCCTGCCCTTCGACGTGCAGGT
>CAYXJM010000041.1:9353-11663 GCA_964465455.1 uncultured Klebsiella sp. | reverse complement strand
GCGCAGGGCTTCAAGACCTACTTCCTGCAGGACGAGCAGGGCAACATGCTCGAGACGCACTCGGTCGCGGCCGGCCTCGACTACATCGGCGTCAACCCGATCCTGGTCTGGCTGTGGGAGCAGGGGCGCGTGCGCTTCGAGGCGGCCACGGACACCGAGGTGGCCGAGACGCTGCGCCTCGTGATGCGCACCGAGGGCCTGATCCCGGCGCTCGAGAGCACGCACGCCTACGTGCGCGCGGTGCGCGAGGCGCCGTCGATGCGCAGGGACGAGGTGATCCTGATCAACCAGTCCGGGCGCGGCGACAAGGACATCTTCACCGTGGCCGACGCGATCGGCGACGAGAAATGGAAACGCTTCATCATCGGCAAGGCGGCCCAGTATGCGTCTGAGTGAGCACCTCGCGGCCCGCGGCCGCACGAAGAAACCGCTGGTGATGACGCACGTGGTGTGCGGCTACCCGAGCTTCGAGGACAACTGGCGCGAGCTCGAGGTCATGGCCGGGTTCGGCGTCGACCTGGTCGAGCTGCAGTTCCCGTTCTCGGAGCCCTCGGCCGACGGCCCGCTGTTCGTGAAGGCGAACCAGGAGTCGCTGGCCCGCGGCACGACCGTGGACCAGTGCTTCGACTTCATGGCCCGCGTGAGCGCGCATTTCCCGTTCGGCGTGCTGATGATGGGCTACTACAACACCGCCTTCAAAATGGGGCATGAAACCTTCGTGCGCCGCCTGGCGGAGGCCGGCGCCATGGGATTCATCCTGCCGGACCTGCCCGTCGAGGAAGCCGCCGAGCTGCACGCGCTCGCTTCCACCGCCGATCTCGCGCCGATCGTGCTGATGACGCCCACCAACACCGACGCGCGCCTGCAGACGCTCGGCGAGGCGGCGCGGGGCTTCGTCTACGTGGTGGCGCGCAAGGGCGTGACCGGCGGCAGCACCACGATGAACGAGGACACGGCGCACTTCCTCGATCGCTGCCGCGCGGCGACGCGGCTGCCGCTCGCGCTCGGATTCGGCGTGGCGACGCGCGAGGACATCGCGTTCATCGCCCGGCACGCCGACATCGCGATCATCGGCACCGCGGCGCTGCGCGCCTGGGAGGCGGGGCGCGAAGAGGGACTGCGCGCGTTCTTCGCCGGGCTGGACCTCCCGTAGGTCCGGATTCATTCGGACACTTCGCCCTTGCGGGGCAGCGCGAAGGCGATGAGGTAGTCGCCCTTCGGTTCCTGCGGCATGCCGAAGTGACCGCCGGCGGCGATCACGACGAACTGGCGCTCGTCGGCGCGCGTGCGGTAGGTGGCCGGCGTGGCGTGCCCGCCCGTGGGCAGCTTGCCCTTCCACAGTTCCTTCCCGGTGGTCGTGTCGAAAGCGCGCAGGTAGAAGTCGGGCGTCGCGGCGATGAAGGTGAGGCCGCCCGCGCTGAGGCTCGGACCGCCCACGCTCGGAGCGCCCCTGATGCGCGACAGCGGCCACGGCGCCATTTCCTCGAGCGTCCCGAGCGGCACCTCCCAGCGTTTCTCGCCGCTGGCCAGGTCGATCGCGACCAGCGTGCTCCACGGCGGCGCGATGCAGGGCACGCCGAGCGGTGACAGGATCGGCCGGCTCTGCACGCAGTACGGCGTCTCCGCCTGCGGCGAGGTGAACGGGTCCTTGCCGATCTCGCACTGCTCGCGCGGGATCAGGCGGATCATCTCCGGCATGAACAGCGTGTTCAGCACGATCAGCCCGCGCTGCGGATCGATGGCAGGCGTGCCCCAGTTGTTGCCCCCCATGTCGGCCGGGAACTGCACGGAGCCCTGCAGCGAGGGGGGCGTGAAGATGCCCTCGTTCAACAGCCCCTCGATGGTCCTGCGGCACGCGCCGCGGTCCCAGAACGTGAATCCCCAGGCGTCGTCGGCGTCGAGGTCGCCCGGGTGCAGCGGCGCCGGGCGGGTCGGGAAGGGTTGCGTCGGCGCGAGGTACTCCCCGGGGACCGCGCCCTCCTGCGGTGCCGGGCGCTCCTCGACCGGGAACAGCGGCTCGCCGGTCTCGCGGTTCAGCAGGAACAGGTGTCCCATCTTGGTCGGCTGCGCCAGCGCCGGGACGATCCTGCCGTCGCGCTCGAAATCGAACAGCGTCGGCTGGGCGGGGGTGTCGTAGTCCCAGATGTCGTGATGCACCATCTGGAAGTGCCACACCACCTTGCCGGTCGCGCCGTCGAGCGCGACGACCGAGCTCGAGTAGTAGTCGTCGACCCCCTTGCGCTTGCCGCCGTAGAAGTCGGTCGAGGTGTTGCCGGTCGGCAGGAACACCAGGTTGCGCTCGGGATCGAC
>CAYXJM010000041.1:0-9253 GCA_964465455.1 uncultured Klebsiella sp. | reverse complement strand
GCGCTGCAGCCGTAGAGCGTGTCGCCGATCACGAGCGGCGTGAGCTGCCAGCTGCTGCCCGGCACGTTGTCGACCTCGACGCCGTCGAGCGTGCCGCGGCCCATCTCGCGCATGTCGCCGGTCCGGTACACCCAGGCCTGCTCGAGCGCGTGCACGTTGGCGGGCGTGATCTGCGTGGCGCGCGAGTAGTGCCCTCCGCCCGGCGCGGCGCCGTAGGCGGGCCATTCGGCCACCGGGCCGGTGTCGTAATCGTAGGGCTCGGGGCCGTCGCAGGACGCGAGCATCGTGCTCGCCAGGATCAGTGACAGGGCGGCAGGGCAGTGGCGCAAGACAGGACTCTCCCGGGTGGCTGGTGGACGGCTACCGCGACGGAGGCCGCGTGCAGCCGCGCACGGTGCGCCGCTGGCGCGGCGCCGGCAAGTTGCGATCCGGTCATCTCGCCCGATGTGGGCGGCTTCAGTCGGCGGGCGGCCCAGGCGCGTCGTCCGGCCGCAGCAGGAAGCGCAGCACCATGTCCTTCAGCGCGGCGCGAAACGCGGGGCTGTCGAGCAGCGCGGGTGCGTCCTCGGCCGCGCGGTCGATGATCGCCCCGATGCCGCGCGTGAAGATGAATTGCGCGACCGTGTCGTTGGGCACGCGCAGTCCGGCGCCGAAGCGCGCGAACATCTCCCCCGTCGAGGCCATCGAGCGTTCCAGGTCCTCGGGGGCGGCGCCCCGCGCGATTCCCGCCGGCGCGAGCTGGAACTCGCGGTGATACTTGCGGTAGAAGTCGGGGGCGATCGCGAGCAGCCGGCGCCGCGTCTCGATGCCGTGGTCGATCAGGCTCGCCAGGGCCTCGCGGGCGTCGCGCGTGGCGAGCCCGTCGAAAAGGGTCGTGATCGCGTCGCGCTCGCGGGCGAGGAGCTCGTCGTAGACGCTCGCCAGGACGGCGTCCTTGTTCGGGAAATACTGGTACACGGACCCCACGCCGACGCCCGCCACCTCGGCGATGCGGTTGGTCGTGAGCGCGTCGGGGCCCTCGCGCTCGAGAATGCGCAGGCAGGCGTCGCGTACCGCGCGCACCAGGCTGATCGAACGGCTCTGCCGCGGTTGCTTGTGCGGCCGCGGTGCGAGGTGCAGATCGGTCGGCTCGTTCCATTTCTTTTTCATCACTGCGCTGGCTCGTCGTGTCGAGGGGCCCTGCCGGCGGCAGAGCGTCCGTGGCGCAGTGTAGACCGTTCGCGCCGCCCGGCAGCCGCCCCCTCGGATCGCCATCCCGGCGGAACTCTTTCTGCGCCCGGATTCACGCTCCGGCTAGAAGGCGTTTTCTAGGTTTTGCTGGTGGAATTGGTGCTGTCCTGGTTGTTGTTACAGGAGAGCGACGATGAGCACGCATTGGTTGTTGCTGGTGCCGTTCGCGGTAATTGCCGCGGGGGTGATCTACCTTGCCGTCACGCCGGTGAACGGGCTGCCGTCGGACGACGACGAGCGGCGCAAGGGCGACGGAGATCATTCCCACGCGCACTGAGCGGCGCGCCACCCCGTGACCGGCACGGGCCGCGCCGCCCTGCGCGCGGCCTGATGCCACGTCCGCCGGCAGCGACGCGTCGAGCCGCCGGCACAAAACGTGAAAGTGCGTGCCGGCACGTCGCGGCCTTCGCGCCGGATCGAATTTTGGTGTTTCGGATCAACGGGATACACATGCGCCGCGAGGCGCGCGCGCAGCCTCCGAATGCGAGTTGAATGGCTCCGGCCGCGGGAAGGAGAATGCCTCCTCCCGCACCACCCGCGCCGGAGGCCGCACGTGAAGCAGACGCTGATTTCCGCCGACTCGCACATCACCGAACCACCGGACGTCTACGTCGCGCGGGTCGACGCGAAGTACCGCGATCGGGCGCCGCACCTCGTGCGCAACGGCGAGCGCGGCGACATGTTCGTGATGGGCGATCCGCTGCCGCCGATTCCCGTGGGGCTCATCGCCGCCGCCGGCAAGGACCCGGTCGAGATCCGCGTCGAGGGCGTGAAGTGGGAAGACATGCACCGCGGCGGCTGGGATCCGGCGGCGCGCCTCGTGGAGCAGGACCAGGACGGCGTCTCGGCCGAGCTGATCTACCCCACGGTGGGCATGATGTTCTGCAACCATCCCGACTTCGAACTGAAGCGCGCCTGCTTCCGGGCCTACAACGCGTGGCTGGCGGAGTACTGCGCGGTGGCGCCCGCCCGCCTGCTCGGGATCGGGCAGATCGCGATGCACGACCCGCGCGAGGCCATCGCCGATCTCGAGGAACTGCGCCGCCAGGGCATGCGCGGCGTGATGCTGCCGGGAGAGCCGGCGCTCGAGGACTACGACAGCCCGCTCTACGACGACTTCTTCCGCGCCGCGGTGGAGATGAAGCTGCCGCTGTCGTTCCACATCCTGACCTCGCGCGGCAAGCAGTTCCGCGGCTCGGCGCTGAACGGCTTCATGAACACGATGCGCGCCTGCCAGGACGTGATCGGCATGCTGGTCTTCGGCGGCGTCTTCGACCGCCACCCGGATCTGAAGGTGGTCAGCGTCGAGGCCGATGCCGGCTGGGTGCCGCACTACATGTACCGCATGGACCACGCCTACCTGCGCCACCGCCACCACATCACGCCGGGCAAGGAGCTCGGGCGCAAGCCTTCGGAGTACGTGGCGGAGAACATCTACGTGACCTTCCAGGACGACTGGACCGCCTTCGCGGCGGCGAAGGCGGGCATGATGAACCCCGCGCGCGTGATGTGGGCCAACGATTACCCGCACTCGGACTCCACCTGGCCCTGGTCGCAGGCGCTGCTGGCGCGCCACGTCGAGGGAATCGCCCCCGCGATCCTCGCGGACATCCTGTGCGGGAACGTCGCGCAGCTGTACGACATCGATCTCGCGACGATCGAGCAGGACAAGGCCGATCTCGCGCCCCGCGCCGGCGACGCGGCCGTGAGCGGCTACAACGCCTCCGGCCTGAAGCACGCCGGCCGGCTCGCCGACCTGCCGGGCGCCGCCGCGCCGCGGAGCTTCCTGCTGATGGAGGATGCGCCGGCGCGCTGAGGCGCGGCGCGCACGGGGGAGTGCTCGCATGATGGACACGATCATACGCGGAGCCCTGGTGGTGGACGGCAGCGGGTCGGCCGCGCGCGTCGCGGACGTCGGCATCCGCGAAGGCCGCATCGCCGCGGTCGGTGACGTGGCGCAGGCCGCGGGCGAGGAGATCGACGCGCGCGGGCTCGTGCTGACGCCGGGCTTCGTCGACATCCACACGCACTACGACGGCCAGGCGCTGTGGGACCCCTGGCTGAGCCCCTCGAGCTTCCACGGCGTGACCACGGTCGTCATGGGCAACTGCGGCGTCGGCTTCGCGCCGGTGCGCCCCGCGGAGCGCGAGTGGCTGATCCGGCTCATGGAGGGCGTCGAGGACATTCCCGGCACGGTGCTCGCCGAGGGCATCGACTGGCAGTGGCAGAGCTTCCCGGAATACCTCGCGGCGCTCGGGCGCAAACGCTTCGCGATCGACGTCGCGGCGCAGGTGCCGCACGGCCCGCTGCGCACCTGGGTGATGGGCGCGCGCGGCGCGGATCCCGCGGTGCACCCGACCGACGCCGAGATCCGCACGATGGGAAAGCTGGTTGCCGAGGGGCTCGCGCTCGGGGCGCTCGGCTTCTCGACCTCGCGCACCGCGGTGCACCGCTCGAGCGACGGCAAGCCGACGCCGAGCCTGAGCGCGCAGCCCGCCGAGTTGCTCGGCATCGCGCGCGCGATGCGTGAGTGCGGCCGCGGCATCTTCGAGATCGTCTCGGACTTCCGTCCGCTGGAGGAGGAGTTCGCGCTGATCCGCGCAATCGCGCAGGAGAGCCGGCGCCCGGTGTCGGTCGCGCTGACCCAGACGCCGGAGCAGCCCGGGGCGTGGCGCGAGATCCTCGCGCTGATCGCCGCGGCGCGCGCCGAGGGTCTGGACATCCACGCCCAGGTTTCCGCGCGCCCGGTCAGCGTGCTGATGGGGCTGTCGAACCGCGTGAGTTTCCTCGTGGCATCGGCATCCTTCCGCGCGCTGGCGGGGCTGCCGCTGGACGAGTTGGTCGCGCGCCTCGGCGAGCCCGCGACCAGGCAGCGCATCCTCGGCGAGATCGACCCCGCGCGGATCCCCTCGCCGATGCTCTGCGACTGGAACAACATCTTCCGCTTCGACGCGTCCATGCCCTACCTGCCGCCGCGCGCCTCGAGCGTGGCGGCCGCGGCGGCGCGGCGCGGCGAGGCGCCCGAGTCGGTCGCCTACGACTGGCTGCTGGAAGGCGGGGGAAGGAACTTCCTGTACACGCCGGTGCGCAACTACGTCGATGCCTCGCCCGAGGCGCTGCGCGAGATGCTCGCCTCGGAGTTCACCGTGCTGGGTCTCGCCGACGGCGGCGCGCACTGCGCCGTGCTGAGCGACGCGGGCATGCCGACCTTCGTGCTGACGCACTGGCGCGCGCGAGATGCCGGCGACGGCTTCGCGCTCGAGTGGCTCGTGCAGCAGCTGACGCAGCGAACCGCGAGCGCGTGGGGCCTGCACGATCGCGGCGTGATCGCCCCGGGCATGCGCGCGGACCTGAACCTGATCGACCTCGGGCGGCTCGCGCTGCGGATGCCGGCGTGGGAGCAGGACCTGCCCGCGGGCGGGGGGCGGCTGGTGCAGCGCGCGGACGGCTACGCGATGACGCTGGTGGCCGGCGTGCCGATCGCGCGCGAGGGACGCCCGACCGGCGCCCTGCCGGGCCGGCTGCTGGCCTGAGCGATATTCTCCACTGCCGCGGAGTCGACCCGATGCGCCGATCCCTGTTGCGCGCCGCGCTCTGCGGCGCACTGGCCGCGCTGTGCGGCGTGCCGCCGCTCGCGGCTGCGGTCACGGAGCCCTTGCCCGCCGAGCCGCGCAATCCCTGGCTCGCCGATTCGACGTACCCGATCACGCACGTGGCATCGGGCCAGCCCGGCTCGGTCGCGGTCGCCGGGCCCGTGGACGGCAGCCGCGTGCTCGGCGACGCCGACATCGCCTACCGCTTCATGGGGCCCGCGCACCTGATCCAGGTCATCAGCGGACCCTACCCGGACGGGCGGCGCGCGATCTGGTCGATAGGCGCCGACCGGCTCGTGAAGCAGGACTACGCGAGCTTCGACATCGTCGACACGCTGATGCTGCGCGCCGACTCGCCGTACACCGAGGCCTGGGCCGCGGAGCGCGAGCGCGCGATCGAGAGCGCCACCGGTCCGCTCGCCGTGATCCAGGGGCTTCGCGAAATGTACCTGCTGCGCGAATCCCAGGGCCTCTATCCGCTGATCGATCGCGACAACGAGTTCTACGTGATCCGCGACGGCGGCGTCGAGGTCTACGGGGACGTCGAGCCCGGCAACGCCGGCAGCCGCATCGAGCGCAAGCGCCGCTTCGAGATGCCTGCCGGGGCGAGGGGCCGGCTGGTGGGGCTCAACTTCACCCACGACGGCTGGCTGGTGGGCGTGAGCGAGACCGGCGACGTGGTCGCGGTCTCGCGTGACTTCAGCCGCCACTACCTGGCGCGACTCGACGGCGCGCCGGCCGAGGCCGTCGACCCGGGCGGGCAGCTGTCCGGCTGGGTGCGCAATTCCCTTGCCGTCGCGCCCGACAACAGCGTCTACATCGTCTCACGCGACTTCATGCACTGCATCCGCTGGACCGGGCAGGGCTGGTCACAGGCCGAAGCCGACGGCGCCTGGCGCGAGTCCTACCCGAACGGCGCCGGCAATGGCTCCGGTGCGACGCCGACGCTGATGGGCTTCGGCGACGGGGACCGCTTCGTCGTGATCACCGACGGCGACGCGCGGATGAACCTGACGCTGTTCTGGCGCGACGCGATCCCGCCGGACTGGAAAGGCCTGCCGGGGCTCCCGCGGCGCATCGCGGCCAGCAGGCCGGCGACCATGGGCGACCCGACGCTGAAGGCGGTGCAGTCCGAGCAGTCCGTCGGCGTGCTCGGCTACGGCGCGCTGATCGTGAACAACGAACCGGCGCACATTCCGTGGTATCTGCCGAGGCGCCTGGGCCCGGTGCTGGTCGGGCTGCTCGCGACGAAGGACGATTATCGCCCGCTAGGCGTGCAGAAGTTCGAGTGGAATCCCGCCACGCGCACGCTCGACGAGGCCTGGGTCAACCGCGAGGTGAGCTCGCCCAACGCGGTGCCGATCATCAGCGCGGGCAGCAACATGGTCTATACCGAGGGCGCTCGCGACGGCCACTGGACCGTGGAGGCTCTCGACTGGCAGACCGGCGCCTCCCGTTTCCACTGGACGCTCCCGCGCGCGCGCCACAACACGATGTTCGCGCCCGTCGTGCTCGATCCCGACGGGCGCCTGATGTGGGGTGCGACCTGGGGTCGCCTGCGGCTGCAGCCCCGGGGCGGATGAGCCCGGCTGAAGCAGGCCCTACGGCGGGGGGAACTTCGCGACGATGCTCGTGACGATCTCGTCGATGATGCGCTTGCGCTCCTCCATCGAACGCGTCTTGCTGAGGCGCTTGCTGACCTCGCCGCGCCACTGCAGCTGCTTCGATTTCGGGTCGATGAAGTCGATGAACAGCGTGCCCTCGGTGTACTGGTCGACGTCGATGGTGTTGCCGCCGATCCACGGGCCGCAGCGCCAGCAGCCGGCGTAGCCGTAACCCATGTTGTACTCGCGCACCTGCGTCTTGTTCTCGGTGGTCACGAGGAAGCTCACCAGCATGTCCGCCTGGGCGGGCTCCTCGACCACGCGGAAGCCGCGCGCGGTGAGCGCCGCGCGGATGGCGCTGTCGATGCGGTTGTGCAGGATGTCGTTGCTGGCCTCCGGCAGCGACTGCGAGACGAGCGCGGGCTCGACGATCGCGAAGGTGTGCGCGCGCGAGAAGTCGTAGCCGTCGTTGAAGTCGGTGCTGACGCGCGGCGCCGTGCTGCAGGCCGCCGCGAGCAGCGCGAGCAGCAGCACCGGGGCGATGCGCAGGCCGCGGGCGATGGAACGGGAAAGGATCATGGATGGCTCCCTGTGTCAGTCGAGTTGGTCGGGCATTCTGCCGTAGGCGAGCCGGCGCCAGCCGCTGCGTTCGAAGGGCTTCCACCCGCCTTCGGGCTGCGCGAGGCGGTCGGCGACGACGTAGAAGGCCAGCGGGTTGCCGCCGAAACCGGCGTGGCTGCTGCAGACGTGGATGTTCTCGGTCAGCGGCCCCTCGCGCTCGCAGGCGATGCGCGGGTGCACGAAACCGTCGGTCCGGCTCCAGATGATCGACAGCGGCACCTCGAGCGGCGCCTTCGCCATCTCCATCCAGCGCGCCATGTCGGCCTCGGGCGGCTCCGGCGAATCGATGAAGCGGCGCATGATCGGCCACACGATCGTCGAGCGCGGATCGCCGAAGGGCGTGCCGAGCGTGATCACCTGGCGCACCAGGTCGGGGTAGGCGGCCGCGAGCTGGCGCGAGTAGAGCCCGCCAAGGCTCCACCCGACCAGCGACACGCGCTGGCCGCTCTTCTTGCGGATGGCGTGCAGGCGATTGCCGACCACCCGGACGACCTCGTTCATGAAATCGAGCACGCCGCCCATGTCGCGGGCCGAGGCGGGATCGAGGTTGCGGCCCAGCTCCCACGGGTGCGCTTCGTAGCCCCAGCGCGATATGTAGCGCCTGAGCAGCGCGGTGCTGCCGTCGGCACCGCCGAAGCCCGGCAGCGTCATCACCGGCTGCCCGTCCCCGCGCGGGAGCCGCGACAGCCAGCCGTTGGCGGGCACGAGCGACGCGATCTCCTGCACGGCGCGACCGAACTCGAGCAGCGCGTAGAGCGTGCGCGGCGGCTGGTGCTGATCGACTGCGGAACCGTTCATCGACTGCCTGCGGGCGGGTGATTCGCGTCCGGACACTAGCAGAGATCCGAGGCGCAAGACAATGGCGCGGATCGCCCCGCTTGCCCGCTTCAGGCCGCGTCGCGGAAGCGGCGCATCAGCGTGCCGATCTGCTCGAAGAAGGCGTGCTGGCTGGCCCTGCGGCGCCACACCAGCCCGATCGTGCGGTGCGGCTTCGGATCGCGGAACGGGATGAAGCGCAGGTGGCGCGGCGCCTCGCGCGTGGCCATTTCCGGCACCAGCGTGATGCCGAGGTCGGTGGCGACCATCTGGATCAGGGTTTCGAGGCTGGTGGCGCGGAACTCGCGGCTCTCCTCGACGGCGTTGTTCTTGCAGAACTCCAGCGCCTGGTCGCGCAGGCAGTGCCCTTCGTCGAGCAGCAGCAGGCTCGCCTGCTCGAGGTCCGCGGCGCCGACGCTGGCGCGATCCGCGAGCGGGTGGCGGTCGCTCACCGCGAGGCAGAAGGGCTCGTCGAACAGCGCCATGGCGTGCAGGTCGTCGCCGGCGACGGGCAGCGCCAGCAGCGCCATGTCGATCTGGCCACGGCGCAGCCGCGCCAGCAGCACCTCGGTCTTCTCCTCGAGCAGGATCAGCTTGAGGCGCGGGAGCTCGGCGTGGATCGCGGGGACCACGCGCGGCAGCAGGTAGGGCGCCAGCGTCGGGAAGACCCCGAGGCGGTACTGGCCCGCCGCGGGATCCTTGAGCCGCCGCGCCACGCTCTGCAGCTCCTCGTAGTCGCGTATCAGCGCGCGGGCGCGCTCGACGATCTGCTCGCCCGCGGTGCTCACCATCACCTTGCGGCCGGCGCGCTCGAACAGCGACACGCCGAGGTAGTCCTCGAGCTTGCGGATCTGCGTGCTCAGCGTGGGCTGGCTGACGTGGCAGCGCTCCGCGGCGCGGCCGAAGTGCTGCAGTTCCGCCACCGCAACCAGGTATTCGAGGTCGCGGATGTTCATGGCGGCGCGCTCAGGCCAGGTCGCCGAGCAGCGAGGCCACGACCGCGGGATCGTTCACCTCGTGCACGAAGCGGTAGCGCGGGTGGTCGACGCCGAAGGCGAGCGGGGCGCCGGCGCGCAGCCGCGCGATCGCCTCGGGCGGCAGCGGGAAGCGCAGGAAGTGCACCGAGGAGGTCTTCTCCGCGTCGGAGCGTTCCATGTCCTCGTCGGCCACCGCCATCACGCGGGTGTCGCCGATCGCGGCGTAGACGTGGTGCTCCACCAGGCGCAGGTACTTCAGCTGCACGCGCCGCTCCTCGGCGTCCTCGAACTCGACCAGCATGGTGGCGCGCCAGTCGGCGCCGCCGGGGATCATCGGGTTGTAGGCGTCGAGCTCGGACTGGATGCCGTCCGGGTCCGTGGTCTTCTCGATGCGCAGCATCTCCATGACCTG
>CAYXJM010000040.1:0-11835 GCA_964465455.1 uncultured Klebsiella sp. | reverse complement strand
GGCAAGCAGCGCCAGCAGGCGCCGGCGCGCGGGATAGACGAAATGATTGTGCCCCGTCTGCGGCAGCACCGCGAGACCGAGGTATGGCACGCGCGGCAGGCTGGCCGGGATATGCTGGGGCGAGCCGGCGATGTCGCGATCGCCCACGGCAAGGAACACCGGCACGTCGATGGCTGCCAGTTCCGGACGGGCGCTGCCGGGGATCATGGCCATCAGGCCGCCGATGCCGAGAGCGCGCGTGTGCACCGCGGCGAGCGCCTGCAGCGCCGCCTCGGCGAGACGCCCCCCCTTGTAGGCGGCGCGCGCCTGCGCGGTATCGGGCATCTCGAAGAAAGCGTCGCTTTGCCAGCCGCGCAGCAGATCGTTCAGCGCCGCGCGCGCGCCCGCCGGATCGTCGGCGAAAGGCAAGGCCGCTGGCGGCAGCGCCTCGCGCAGCCCGTTATCGCTGTAGCCGAGCAGCACCAGCGCCTCGTGCGCCGCGCCTGCCCCCTGCTGCATCACCGTGAGCAGCCCGCCCATCGAATGGCCGACGCCGACGGTACGCAGCGCAGGCATGGCCGGCCGTGACGGATCGAGCTTGCCCTCGCGCAGCCCATCCCGAATGTGCACCAGTGCGCGGTTGTTGGCGGCTACGACCTCCTCGATGCGCAGCGCAAAGCCGTCTGCCGGCACGGAGCTGGCGCCAATGCCGAGGTGATCGACCATGGCCACCGGGTAACCGAGCGCCGCCATGCTGCGCGCGAAGCTGTAGTCGGGCTCGCCCGGCACCGCGAGATCGAAGTACTCCCGGCTCATCGCGCCGCCCGGCAGGCAGAACAGCAGCCGCTCGCGCAGCGCTACGCCCCCGGGTGGCAGCACCACGGATGCGGCGAGACGATGCGGCCCCGCCATCGCCACCGCCCCCGTGACATCGATCTCGAGCTCGATGCGCCGTGCAGGCATGGCCCGGACGCCCTACTTCTTCATGTTCTGCAGGTAGGCGAACATTTGCTCGGCGATGGCCGGATCCCACTGCAGCGCGGCACCGCCCTGGAGCATGGCCGCGATGCGCTCCTCGCCGTAACCGAGGCCCTGCAGTATCTCCGTCGTGTGCTGACCCACGAGCAGAGGCGGCCCCTGCACGGCACCGGGGCTCTGGGAGAAACGGCAATTGAGCCCGACCTGGTCGAGCCTGCCGACCACGGGATGCCGGAAGGACACCACGTGCTGCGTGCGTTGCATCTCCTCGTCGTCGTGCAGGCCCAGCGCGAAGTCCGGCGAGCAGATTTCGCAAGGCACGCCGGCGCCGTCGAGGCGGGCGAACCAGTCCTCGGCCGTGCCGGCGCGGAACGCCGCCTCCAGCGTGGCGATCAGCTGCGCGTCGTTCTGCCTGCGCGCCGCCGCGGTCGCGAAGCGCGGGTCCGCGTCGAGGCCCTCGAGGCCCAGCGCGAGCAGCAGGCGGTCCCAGTGCTCCTCGGTGGCCGCCACCACGCACAGCCAGCCTGCCGCGGTTTCATACAGGCGGCACAGCGCGTGGAAGCCGTATTGCATCCCGTCGACCTGCGGGCGCTCGATGCCGCGCCCGTCGGGGAAGGCGTAGGCGTAGGACGTATTGAGCAGGCCGGCATTCACGATCGAGGTGTCGCAGAACTGCCCGCGCCCGGTGCGCTCGCGCTCGTACAGGGCCTGCATGATGGCGATCGCCGACAGGAATCCGTTGCCGGTGTCGCCGAAGGAAGTGAGGCTCCAGATCGGCTTGCCGCCGCGCGCCATGCCGCCGTCCTCGTACTGGATGCCGGTAAGGCAGGCGCCGGTCTGGTCGTTGCCCGGCAAGGTCTTGCGCGGCCCGTCCTCGAAGCCGCGCGTGTGGCAGTAGACCAGGCGCGGGTTGATCGTCCTGAGGCTCTCGTAGTCGATGCCGAGGCGCTCGGCGGCGTCGTAGCGCATGTTGTGCTGCACCACGTCGGCGCGCTTAACCAGTTCCAGCAGCGTGGCCATCGCCTCGGGCTTCTTCAGGTTCAGCGCGATGCTGCGCTTGCCGCGGTTCGCCGTGTACGCGATGTGGTTCGCGTGCCAGTACATGTCGTGCAGCGCATTCACCTTGATCACCTCGGCGCCGAGGTCCGAGAGCAGCTGGGTGCCGAAGGGACCCGCGATGGCCATACCCAGGTCGAGTACCGTGATGCCATCGAGCGGCCCCCTGGACGGCTGCACCGCATTCAGCGGCGCGCCGGCCGGGCGGGACACCACCGTTGCGGCCTCGCGCCGCACCTCCTCGGTGTGTTCGCCCGGACGCGGCGCCGGGCCCTGGATCCGGCCCGGGCTGCGTTCGAGCCGGTACGTGATCCCGACCTGGCGAATCGGACCCAACTCCGGATCGTTCACCTCGGCGACACAGCGGTCGGCCAGGAAGTCCGGGTCGTTCAGCGCCGCCTCGACCGTGCGCACGTCCTGCAGCGGCACATCGGCCTGCGCGGCCGCCGCGACCCACTCCGAGGCCGGGAACTTCGCTATCGCCTCGGCCATCAGCGGCTGGTAGTGCGTCATCACGAGCAGTTCCTCCGGGCCGGTGCCGAAGCGGTCCGGGTCGTTCTGCACCGAGAGATCGGGACTGGAGTCGAGTGTCTCGCCCGCGCCGGCGGTCAGGACGAAGCGCGGGTTCGGCACCCAGCTGTGGATCCAGCGTCCGTCGGCGCACAGGAAATGCCCCTTGGGCGATTTCGAACCCAGGATCCAGCTGTTGAACATCGGCGCCTCGGGGTTCTCCGCGCGCTGCCAGACGCCCATGGCCGATGCCAGCGCGCCGCGCAGCAGCGAAGTCTCGACGAGCTGGCCGCGTCCGCTGCGCTCGCGCGCGTAGAGCGCCGCGCTGATGCCCGTGGCAGCGCTGTAGCACGCGCCCAGGCTCGGCCAGTGCGAGGCCACGAACAGCGGTCCCGGCCGCGGCGCGCCCTGCAGATAGTCGTCCGGCACCTCGAAGTCCGCGAAGGGATCGGGGATGCCGAGCATATGATTCACCGCGCCCTCGGGCCAGCCGCGCTGCTCCCAGTGCAGGCCGATGCGCGCCGCCACCAGCGCGTCGTAGCCGGGACGGTCCGCGTGACGCGTGTCGGTGCCATACGCCGTGATCGAGCAGTAGATCAGGCGCGGATTCAGGGCCGCGAGCGTTGCGTAATCGATGCCGAGCCGCGCGGTCACGCCGGGGCTGAAGCTCTCGACCAGCACGTCGGCGTCGCGCACCAGCGCCAGCAGCACCTCCCGGTCCGCCGCCAGCTTCAGGTCCAGCACCGCGCTGCGCTTGCCGCGGTTCCAGACCCTGTATCCCGGCTGCACCGCCAGCGGATCCCCCCCGGGCGGCTCGATGCGGGTGACGCGTGCTCCGTGATCCGCGAGCAGCATGGTGGCCATCGGCCCGGCAATGCCCCGCGACAGGTCCAGCACCTTGAGTTGCGACAATACGCCGTCCATATCCGTCATCCGTCCGTCGTTATCCGGGGTTGTTTCAATCGCGCGACAGGATCAGGCCGCTGCGGCTGGCCGAGACCAGCACGTGCTGCACGTCCCGCACCTGGTTCGCCGCCGTGCCGCGGATCTGCCGCACCGCCTCGAGGATGCTGTTGACTCCGTGGATGTAGCCCTCGCCGAGCAGTCCACCGTGTGTATTTACCGGCAAGGTGCCGTCGAGACGAATGTGGCCGTCGCGGATGAAGTCCTTCGCCTCGCCCGGACCGCAGAAGCCGTGCGCCTCCAGGGCCATGAACACGATCGGCGAGAAGTTCTCGTAGATCATCGCGACGTCGATGTCCGCCGGCCCGAGCCCGCTCTGGGCGTACAGCCGGTCGGTCATGCGGCGCGCCTCCGCGAAGTCGGCGAGGTCGTGCTCGCGGTAGTAGTCGAACATGATGTCGCCGCCGCGAAGTTGCGCCTGGGTAGCCGCCGTCACCCGCACCAGTGGCTGGCGCAGGTCCCTGGCACGCTCGACCGCGCTCACGACCAGTGCCACGCCGCCATCGGATTCCTGGCAGCAGTCGAGCAGCCGCAAGGTCGGCTCGACGATCCAGCGCGAGGCCTGGTGGTCCGCGAGCGTGATCGGCTTGCCGTAGAACCACGCCGCCGGGTTGGTTGCGGCGTGCTGGCGCGCTATCACCACGTAGCGGCCGAGATCCTCGTTGGTGACGCCGTACTTGCGCATGTAGCGCTGGTACCACAGGGCGTAGATCTTCGCCGGCGTGTCGAGGCCGTAGCTGAAATGGAAGTCAGGGCCCGCCATCATCTTCTGGTAGGCCGCGGCATCGCCGGGCTGGCCGAAGCGGTGTCCCGACCGCTCGTTGAAGGCACGGTAGACCAGCACGTGGCGCGCCGCGCCCGATGCCACCGCCGCGGCAGCCAGCTCCACCGTGGCCGAAGCGCCGCCGCCGCCGAAGGGCGTGCGGGCGGTCCAGGCGAGGTCCTCGACGCCTAGACAGCGCGTCAGCGCGAGCTCGTCGTTCGTATCCTGCGTGAACGTCACCATGCCGTCGATGTCGGCGGGATCCAGCCCGGCATCGCGGATCGCGGCAAGGCTGGCCTCGGCCGCGAGCTGCAGTTCGCTGCGGCCGGAGTTCTTGGAGAATTCGGTCTGGCCTATGCCGACGATGGCGGTTTCGCGGATGCGGTTCATGTGCGCGCCCCCTCGAGACGGAACTGCGGCAGCAC
The DNA here is from genome assembly GCA_964465455.1 of uncultured Klebsiella sp. GTDB lineage: Bacteria > Pseudomonadota > Gammaproteobacteria > Pseudomonadales > UBA5518 > UBA5518. The sequence continues at coordinate 7,161 of CAYXJM010000040.1, read as the reverse complement.
GTGCCCGTTGACCTCGTCGAAGAACACCGTGACCGGCGCGCCCTCGATCAGGGAAGCGGGATCCGCATCGCGGAGGTTCGACACCAGCCGCACGCCCTCCTCGAGCTCGACCAGCGCAACGATGCGCGGCGGCTCGTCGGGCTTCGCGGGATGCCGCGACAGGATCCAGGAGTACAGGCACCCGCGCCCGCTGGCCTGTCGCTCGGTCCATGCCAGCGAATGACAATGCGGGCACATCGGCACCGGAGGATGCGCCAGCCGAGCGCAACCGGCGCAGGCGCGCAGCAGCAGCCGCCCCTGGCGCGCCCCCTCCCAGAAGAATTCGTCGTCCCGTTGCGCCATCGCTATCGCCTCCCCGTTGCCGGCCCCGGCGCCCCGCGCCGCCTGATCCGCGACGATTCTTGCGCCCCGGCCCGCGAATGCACAGGGCAAAATGTGACTGCGGGAATAGCGCAAACGACCAGCCCGGGGGACGGCCGCGCTCACGTTGGCGACCGGCGCGCCCTTTTGCCGCATATCCAGTCAGATTCGGATATGTACAGCCGCGCCGCCGCCCTGCGACCCTGCGCAGGCCATCCGGCGGTGGCCGCGCCCCCGGCGCCGGCGCAGCCCGAGACCACGAACAGTGCCCCGAACAGCAGGAGAAGAACATGAGCGCAGCGTTCAAACGCAGGCTTTTCTCGGTCGACTCGCACGTCGTCATCACCGATGACCAGGTCAAGAAGAACCTGCCCTCGGGCCTGCACCAGGCCTGGGACGAGGGCATGGCGAAATACAACCACCACCACGCCAATGTGCTGATGGGAGGGCAGAAGCTGGGGATCGAGGATTTCGTCGACCTGGAAGCGGCCAGCCATCCCGGCTACTTCAACTCCAGCGAGCGCCTGAAGGCGATGGATGCAGACGGCGTGCAGTGCGAGGTGATGTACTCCGAGTTCGACTTCACGTCCAAGGTGTACTCGATCGGCGACAAATGGAGGGAATGCGCCACCGCCTACAACAACACGCTCTACGAATTCGCCTCGATCGACCCGAAGCGGATCCTGATCAGCTACCAGCTGCCGCTGATGGACATCGACTACGCCGCCGCCGAGGTGCGCCGCCTCGCGGGACTCGGCGCCAGGTCCATCCAGGTCCCGAACTTCCCCTCGGAACTGGGGATGCCCGACTACCACGACACGCGCTACGACAAGCTCTGGGACGCTTTCTGCGAAACCGGCGTCGTGGTGGCCAACCACCTCACGCTGAAACAGACCTTGTGGGATACCTTCCGCCGCGACCCCACGCCGCAGAAGGGCATCTTCACCTCGCTGCCCCCCTTTGCGCTGGCCGAGACGCTGGCCTGGTACATCCTGACCGGGGTGTGCGAGCGTTTCCCCGACCTGAAGATCGTCTACGTCGAGCCCGGACTGTTCTGGGTGCCCGGCTACCTGCGTCTGCTCGACGAGCGCATGCACCAGCATTACCAGTTCCCCGGCGTGAACGAGCTGCCGAGCACCTACTTCAAGCGCCAGATGGCGGCCACCTATGTGAACGAGTCGGGTATTCGCGACTTCGTCGATACGCTCGGCGCGGACAATGTCATGTGGTCGACCGACTTCCCGCACCCCTGCTGCAACTGGCCGAATTCGCAGGTCCTCGTGGAAAAGCAGTTTGCCGGCTTCACCGAGGAGGAAACCCACAAGATCACCTGGGCCAACGGCGCGCGCATGTACGGCGTCGATTGAGCCCCGGCACCCGCTGAAGACGCCCGCCGCCACGGCGGGCTTTCCTTTTTTGGCAAGCCGCCGCCCGATCTGGCGCGCCGCGGACCGGATTGACAGGTCGCGCTCGCGCATGCGATGTTCGCAAAAACGTTTGAAGACAATTGCTTTTTGCAAGGTCGGTCACGCCATGCCTGCAGCCTCGTCCACGATCAACCGGCTTGCCCGCGCCCTGATGAACACGGCGTTGGCGCACGGCATCGATCGCGAGACGCTGTGCCGCACGGTCGAGATCCCGCTCGACTTCGATCCCGCCAATCACCCGCTGGACCAGGCCAGCTTCGCCAGGCTCTCGCGCCAGCTGAAGCTCATCATGCAGGACGAGTTCTGCGGCATGACGCCCACGCGCTGCAAGATAGGCACCTACCAGCTGATGCTGGAACTGTTGCTGAGCAGCCGCACGCTGGAAGAAGCGCTGTCCAAGGCCTTCCGCTTCTACGAACTGATCACCGACGACATCGGATTCACCCTGCGGGCCGACAGCGAATTCGCCGTGATCGGCATGCACGTGGCGCATCCGGAGGTGGATCGCTACAACTACCTGTTCGAGTGGTGGTTCATGCTGTGGACCAGCCTGATGCGCTGGCTGGTCGGCGAGGAAATCCCCGTGCTCACGGTCGACTTCCCGCACGCGCAGGAAGGGGCGATCGAGGAATACGCGGAGACCTTTTCCAGCAACTGCCGATTCTCCCGGCCCGAGGCACGCCTGGTGTTCCGCCGCGAGTACCTGCGCCGCCCGACGGTGCGCAGCATCGAGGACATCTCCGACTTCCTCTTTCCGAGGCAGGACGGCAAGGACGTCACGAGCCTGGTCGAGCTGAACCTGGGTTCGCGTATCCGGCGCCAGCTGCGCGCCCACTTCCGCGAACACCACCAGTTCCCGGCCATGGAGGAGATCGCCGAACGCTACCACATGTGCCCGCAGACGCTGCGGCGACGCCTCGAGGACGTAGGCACCAGCTTTCGCGCGATCAAGGAGGAAATCCGCCGCGAGCTGGCGATGGCGCTGCTCAAGGACGAGACGATTCCGATCAACGAGATCTCGCGCCTGTGCGGCTTTGCCGAGCCCAACGGGCTGTCACGCGCCATGAAGACCTGGGTGGGCCGCAGCCCCCTGGAGCAGCGTCGCGCGATGCTGGGCCAGGCGTCCGGCACCGCCTGAGAACACCTCGCGCTGCGCGGCGGCGCGCATCGCGTTCGCTGTCGGAATTTGCGCAGGATCCAGTCGGTAACCGCCATTCTTCACGCTCCGCGCCTCGTGCAGACTCGCATTGCCTCGGCCCGCTGCGCGCAAGCGACCCGCGGGTGGCAATCCCGGAACCAAGGATTCACCGCCCCATGAGACAACTCAAGCCCGGCGCGCGCCTGCGCAGCGCCGTCTGCAGCACCGAGATCATCGTCATCAAGGCCCCGTCCAACCCGCTCGAGCTCAGTTGCGGCGGAGCCGCGATGCTGGAGCCGCCAGGCCCGCCCGATGCCGGCGCTGCGCCCGCTCCCGGTGCCGACGGCGGCACCGCGATGGGCAAGCGCTACGTGAATGCGGACGGCAGCCTCGAGGTGCTCTGCACCAGGGCCGGGGCCGGCTCGTTGTTTGCCGACGGCGCGCCGCTGGGCTTTCGCGAATCCCGCGCCCTGCCCTCCTCTGACTGATTCCGGTCACCCGCGGCTCCAGCGCCAGGCCAAACAAAAAGCCCCGGCACATGGCCGGGGCAACGGGTTGGGAAACGCGGCGATGGACTCGTGTCAGAATTCGTACGTCAGGTCCACACCCACGCTGCGCGGCTCACCCCAATAGCGCTGGCTGGGTGTCACGATCGCCAGCACGGGCGTGCTACGCAGGCTGTACTCCTCGTCGGCGAGGTTCCTGCCCCAGAGCGCAATGCCGAAACTGCCCTGGTCCTCGCCGAGCAGGCGCAAGTCCGTCAGCGCGATGCGGGCGTTCCACAGGTCGTAGGACGGATTGGTGAACGAATCCGGGTCGGCCGGCGCGACCAGCGAGGCCTTGCCGGTCGCCGGGTCCACCGCATAGGTGTCGAAGAACACCTCGGCGTAGTCGTCGCTGTAGCTCCAGGTGATGCTGGCGTCCAGCGTGCCGAGCGGCGTTGCGCCGATGCGGAAATCGGGCTCGGTGTATGCGAGCGTGAGCGAGGCGGAATGCTCGGGCACCACCATGTGGAAGAACTGCTTCAGTTCGGCGCCGCTTCCCGGGTCCTCGATCGAGTCGTACTGCTGGTCGATCCACGCGTAGCTGACATCGAGCCGCAGCTTCTCGGTCAGTGCAGCACTGAGGTCGAATTCGAAGCCCTCGTAGGACGACTCTCCCGCGTTGAAGATATCGTTCGGCGGCAGCAGTACCGGCAGGGTCGTATTGCGCAGCGAGGTCTGCTGGTCGGAGAACTCCATCACGAACACGTCGGCGTTGACGCGCAAGCGCTGGTCCAGGAACTCGCCCTTGAGGCCCAGCTCGTAGGACTCCAGCGTCTCCGGCTTGAAGCCCTTGGTGAACACGCTGGATCCCGGCGTCGGCGTGGAACGGATCGCCGTGCCGCCCGAGCGGTAGCCCTCGACGTATTTCAGGTACGTCATGAGCTCGTTGCCGAGGTGGTACTGCAGGGTCAGAGCCGGCGTGGTCTTGTCGAACTCGTTCTCGTAGTGCGCCGGCGTTCCCGGAACCCAGGGGTCCGGCGAGATTGGCGTGCCGATCACGCCGGCCGAGCCCCGGTCGAACAGATCCGCTTCGCGATCGTCTTCCGTGTAGCGGATGCCCGGGATGATATCGAGGCGGCCGCCGAAGACCTGCGGCGACCAGGTGAGCTGCAGGTAGACCGCGCGCGACTCGTTGTCGGCTTGCATGTCGCGCGGACCCGCGGCCGAGACGAATCCGGACGGGAAAACCGTGGAAGAAGCGTCCGGATAGATGATCAGCTGAGCGATGCGCGGGAAGTTTTCCGAGCCGTCCTCCTGGAACCAGTAGAGGCCTGCGTTGTACTCGAGGGTGTCTCCCAGCGAACCTATCCATTGCAGTTCCAGCGAGCCATAGTCGCCCTGGGTGTGGACGCGACTGCCCGGATACCGGTTCGCGGGATTGTCGAACTCCGCCGTCGTATCGACGCCGCCCGCGGCGGTGAAGCGCTCGCCACCGGGCAACAGCATCGCTACGTACTTGTCGTTGTACTCGCGGTACCCGGCGAGCAGGCGCAGGCGCTGGCTCTCGCTCAGGTCCCAGGACACGTCGAGCGTCTGTCCGCGGGCCCACACCCTGTTCTCTTGTGCCTCGCCACGATAGGAGAGCTTGTCGAGGCGGTCGTTGCTGCAGTTGGCGGGATCGAACGCCGCGCTGAAGGTGCCGGGGATCAGGGTCGTGCACTGGCCCGGCAGCGAGTAATAGTCACTCTGCGACCAGTCGATGCCGTAGTCCACGGTGACGGCCTCGGCCGGCGTCCAGCGCAGGTCCGCACGCCATGCGTCCGCCTCGCGATCGTTGATCGGCACGCCGCCCTTGTAGCTGTTGCGGATCCACCCGTCCTTCTCGTCGTGCAGGTAGTTCAAGCGCACCGCGAGCCCGTCGGTGATCGGGGCATTCACGGTTGTTTTCGCCAGTACCTGGTCGAAGTCGCCAAGCGTCAGCTGTTGCCTGAAGCCGAACTCGTCGGCGGGCTTGCGCGTGATGTAGTTCACCGCGCCCGCGGTCGCGTTGCGCCCGTACAGCGTCCCCTGCGGACCGCGCAGCACCTCGATGCGCTCGAGGTCCGCGACGCTGAGGTTGAGGCCGTTGCCGCGCGCGATGTAGATGCCGTTGATATGAACGGCCGTGGTGAGGTCCTGGCTTTGCTCGATCGCGCCCGGGTTGACGCTGCGGATGCTGACCGCGAGATTCTCGGACGATACCGGGTTCGGCTTCACGGTGAGCGATGGCACCAGCGCCTTGATGTCCATGAAGCTGTTGATCGATGCCCGTTCCAGCGACCGGGCATCGAGCGCGGCCATCGAGATCGGCACGTCCTGCAGGCTCTGCTCGACCTTCTGCGCGGTGACGATCATTTCCTCCAGGACGCCGGCATCGTCTGCATAGGCGCGTCCGAGCGCGGCGGTCGCGATGATCAAGGCAAGCAGCTTGCGCGTGCAATTCATCGAAATTCTCCTTGGTGAAACCCTGACCGCTTCTTCGAATGACCGGCTCCGGCAAGTATCGGGAAGCGTCCCGGATGCAGCTATCTCAAAAGCGCGCCGATTGCTTATCCAAATCGCGCCGGCCCGGCCGGATACCCGCGCCCAGCGCCTGACCGGCCACTCCCCGCGCGAGCGCACGCAGGTGCCCGCGCACACGGGCACATTGAAATACCTCGCTCTTGCTGGTTACCCTTGCCTGCCGCAACGCCAGGGCGGCGCTGCGGCACGATCGTCCGGGAGTGATGATGCACGGAATCCGGGAGGGCCTGCGCGAGGCCGCGCCAGTTTTGCTTCCTGCCACGCAGGCGACCCGCTGGACCCATCGCAGCGATGTGGTCGTTATCGGCTACGGCGCCGCCGGCGCGAGCGCGGCGATCGCGGCGCGCGAGGCCGGCGCCGACGTGCTGCTGCTCGAACGCGCGAGCGGCGCGGGCGGCACCTCCGGCATCGCCGGCGGGCACCTGTACCTGGGCGGCGGCACCCCGGTGCAGCAGGCTTGCGGCTTCGACGATTCGCCGGCGCAGATGTACCGTTACCTCGAGGCGCTGACGCCGGATCCCGACCCGCAGAAGCTGCGGCTCTACTGCGACGGGAGCGTCGCGCACTTCCACTGGCTCGAGGCGCACGGCGTGCCTTTCGACCGCAGCTACTATCCCGGCAAGGCCGCGATGCAGCCCGGAAAGGAATGCCTGATCTGGAGCGGCAACGAGAAGGTGTGGCCCTTCCGCGACCTCGCGAAACCTGCGCCGCGCGGGCACAAGGTGGCCTTCGACGGCCCCGACGGCGGCGGCGCGCTGCTGATGCAGGTGCTGTCGCAGGCGGCGGAACGCGCCGGCGCCAGGGCGCTGTTCGACACGCGCGTCACGAACCTGGTGGCGGACGACGCGGGCCGCATCGTCGGCGTGCGCGCCGTGAGCGCGGGGGCGGAAGTGTTCGTACAGGCCCGCGGGGGCGTGCTGCTCGCCGCCGGCGGTTACATCATGAACGAGGACATGTTCGAACACGAACTGGCGTGGATGCCGCGCGACCTGATCCGGCAGGGTACACCGGGCGACGACGGCGCGGGCATCCTGCTCGGCCTGTCGGCCGGCGCGGCGGCGCGCGGGCTGACGCGCGCCTTCCTGACCTCGCCGTTCTACCCGCCCGAGAGCATGATCAAGGGCATTCTCGTGAACGCCGAAGGCAAGCGCTTCGTGGCCGAGGATTCCTATCACGGCCGCAGCGCGGG
>CAYXJM010000039.1:0-11932 GCA_964465455.1 uncultured Klebsiella sp. | reverse complement strand
CCGGCATCGACGCGCTGCAGGCCGAACTGGACCGCGCCAACGTGGTCGAACCCGTCGACATGCCGCCGGACATCGTCACGATGAACTCCACCGTGCGTTTCTGCGACGACACCAGCGGGCGCGAATACGAGCTGACGCTGGTCTACCCGGACGGCGCCGGCGCGCCCGGCACCGTGTCCGTGCTGGCACCCACCGGCAGCGCCCTGCTCGGGCTCGCGGTGGGACAGTCGATCGCGTGGCAGGTCCCCGGCGGCCGCAAGCTGCAGCTGCGCGTGCTCGAGGTGCTGCGCCAGCCCGAGGCCCTCGGCGAATACCACCGCTGACACCGCGCGCGGGAGGATCCACGATGAACGGCACGATACTCGCCGCCACCGATTTCTCCGCCGACGCGCGCCAGGCCGCGGAGCGCGCGGCGCTGCTCTGCGCCGGCGGGGCGATGCGGGCCACCACGCTGCTGCACGTGGTCCAGGCGTCGTGGCTGGACAGCATCCGCCGCCTGGCGAAACTGCCGGCGGAAGCCGAGGGCGCCATGCTCGCCGAGGCCACGGCCAAGCTCGGGCACCTGGCCTCGGAGATCGGCGGCCGCACCGGCTGCGTGCCGCAGACCGCGGTGCGCGTCGGCGGCGTGGTGGACACGCTGCTCACCGAGGCGGAGCCGCACGAACTGCTCGCGCTGGGCGCGCGCGGGCGGCACCCGCTGCGCGATTTCGCCCTCGGCACCACCGCGGAACACCTGCTGCGGCGCACGCGCAAGCCGCTGCTCGTGGTGCGCCGCCCCGCGGCTCACGCCTACCGGCGCGCGCTGGTCGCGGTGGATTTCTCCCCGCACTCGCGCACCGCGCTGGAGTGGGCCTGCCGGCTCGGCCAGCTCGCGGAGGTCCACGTGCTGCACGTCTTCGAGATGCCCTTCGAGGGGATGATGCAGTACTCCGCCGTCGACGCCGAGCTCGTCAGGCAGTACCGCCGCGAGGCGCACGCCGAGGCGACGCAGGAGATGCAGCGCTTCATCGCGGACACCGCGATCGACGCGCGCCGGCTGCACACCGAGATCGCCGGCGGCGAGCACATCCCGGGCGCGCTGCGCGAGCGGGCGCTCGCGCTCGACGCCGACCTCGTCGTGGTCGGCAAGCACGGCAAGTCGCTGGCCGAGCAGCTGCTGCTGGGCAGCGTGACGCTGCACCTGCTCTCCCAGTGCCCCTGTGACGTGCTCGTCGCGCAGTAAGGGCGGGCGAACGTGCACCACGAACCGGCGCTGATCGCGACCATCGCGGCCGCCTTCGGGCTGGCGCTGGTCCTCGGCTTCGTGGCGCTGCGCCTGCGCCTGCCGGCGCTGGTGGGCTACATGATCGCCGGCGTGATCCTCGGGCCCGCGACCCCGGGCTTCGTCGCCGACGTCGAGCTGTCGCAGCAGCTGGCCGAGATCGGCGTGATGCTGCTGATGTTCGGCGTCGGCCTGCACTTCTCGCTCGCCGACCTGCTCGCGGTGCGCCGCATCGCGCTGCCGGGCGCCGTCGCGCAGATAGCCGCCGCCACCGCGCTCGGCGCCGCGGTGGCGCACGGCTGGGGCTGGAGCCTCGGCGCGGGCCTGGTGTTCGGGCTCGCGCTCTCGGTCGCGAGCACCGTGGTGCTGCTGCGCGCGCTCGAGAGCCGCGGCGTGCTCGACTCCATCAACGGGCGCATCGCCGTCGGCTGGCTGGTGGTCGAGGACCTCGTGATGGTGCTGGTGCTCGTGCTGCTGCCGCCGCTCGCGGGCTGGCTCGGCGGCACCGCGCCGGAAGGCGCCTCGCAGGGCGATGTGCTGCGCTCGTTCCTGTTCACGATCGGCAAGGTCGCGGCCTTCGTGGTCCTGATGCTCGCGGTCGGCAAGCGCATCTTCCCGTGGCTGCTGTGGCAGGTGGCCCGCACCGGCTCGCAGGAACTCTTCACGCTGTGCGTGATCGCCGCCGCGGTCAGCATCGCGTGGGGAGCGGCCGCGGTGTTCGGCGTGTCCTTCGCCCTCGGCGCCTTCTTCGCCGGCACGGTGCTGCGCGAGTCGGCGCTGAGCCACCGTGCCGCCGACGAGACGCTGCCGCTGCGCGATGCGTTCTCGGTGCTGTTCTTCGTCTCGGTGGGCATGCTGTTCGACCCGCGGATGCTCGTCGACGAACCGCTGCGCGTGCTCGCGGTGGTGGCCATCGTGCTGCTCGGCAAGTCGCTGGCCGCCTTCGTGATCGTGCTGGCGTTCCGCTACCCGCTGAACACGGCGCTCACCGTCTCGGCGAGCCTGGCGCAGATCGGCGAATTCTCGTTCATCCTCGCGGGGCTCGGCGTCGCGCTGGGCCTGCTGCCCGCCGAGGGACAGAGCCTGGTGCTCGCCGGCGCGCTGATCTCGATCGCGCTGAACCCGCTGGTCTTCGGCGCCGTCGAACCGCTGCAGGCCTGGATCCGCGCGCGCTCGCGCCTCGCGCGGCTGGTCGAACGCCGCGCCGATCCGCTCGCGGCCATCCCCGACACCGTGGCCGCGGAGCGTCTCACCGGGCACGTGCTGATCGTCGGCTACGGTCGCGTCGGGCGGCGCATCGGCGAGGCGCTGGCCGGGGCCGGCGTGCCGACCGTCGTGGCCGACGAGAACCGCGAGGTGGTGGAAGCGCTGCGCGCGCGCGGCATTCCGGCTGTGGCGGGCGACGCAGCCGACCCGGCGGTGCTGATACAGGCGCACGTGGTGCGCGCGCGGATGCTGGTGATCGCCGTGGCCGACCTCGTGCGCGCGCGCCAGATGCTCGGGATCGCGCACACGCTGAGGCCCGACCTGCCGGCGCTGGTGCGCGTGCACGACGATGCCGAAGCGGCGCTTCTGCGCGCCGAGCCGGCCTGCACGGTGTTCATGGAGGAGCGCGAGCTGGCCGACGCGATGACGCGCGACGTGCTGGCGCGCCTCGCTGCGCCGCAGGCCCCGGCCGGAGAGCTCGCGGATTAAGGTTCGGTTAAGCTGTGCCCCGTAGTCTGGCCACGTTGCCACCGAGGCAACCCAACCACTACAGGAGCCAATCATGAAACAGCTGGTCACTCTCATCGCTTCCGTCTCCTTCGTCGCCGCCGCGGGCTTCGCGCGCGCCGGCGACGACATCGGCCCGGACAAGGCCGTCGAGCTGCTGCAGGCAGGCGCCATCAAGCCCTTCGAGCAGCTCAACGCCGCGGCGCTGGCCACGCACCCGAATGGCACGATCGGCGAAACCGAGCTCGAAAACGCGTACGGCAAGTACGTCTACAAGGTCGAGCTGCGTGACGCCGAGGGCCGCAAGTGGGACGTCGACCTCGACGCGACCACCGGCGCGGTGCTGTCTGACCGCCGGGACGACTGAGTGCCTGCGCCGGCCACGCTTCGCCGCATGCTGCTCGCCGGCGCGATCGCGGCCGGCGCGGCCGGCGCGCACGACCTGGACCAGGACGAGGCGCTGCGCCTGCGCCAGAGCGGCACGCTGCAGCCGCTGGAGGTGCTGCTCGCCCGGGTGCGCGAACGCTATCCGGGCGCGACGCTGCTGGAGGCAGATCTCGAGGACGAGCACGACCACATCGTCTACGAGCTCGAGGTGCTGACCACGGACGGCGCGGTGCGCGAGCTCGAGTTCGACGCGCGCAGCGGCGCGCTGCTGAAGGACGAGGAGGAAGACTGATGCGGCTGTTGCTGGTCGAGGACAGCGTGGCGCTCGCCGACGAGTTGCTGCCGCGCCTGCGGCAGGCCGGCTACGCAGTCGACTGGCTCGCCGACGGCCGCGACGCGAGCCGCCGTGCCAGCGACGAGAACTACGACCTCGCGGTGCTGGATCTCGGGCTGCCGGGACGCAACGGGCTGGAGGTGCTGCACGACTGGCGCGCGGCGGGGCTGCCGCTGCCGGTGCTCGTGCTCACCGCGCGCGACAGCTTCGCCGACCGCATCGCAGGCCTGCGGGCGGGCGCCGACGATTACCTCGCCAAGCCCTTCCACCCCGACGAGCTGCTGCTGCGCCTGCAGGCGCTGCTGCGCCGCGGCCACGGGCGCACCAACAGCCCGCGGCTGGTGCACGGCGATCTCGCGCTGGACGAGCAGAACCGCAGCGCCGAGCTGGGCGGCACGGCGGTGGCGCTGAGCGCAGCGGAGTTCCGCCTGCTGCGCTGCTTCATGCTGAACCCCGGCCGCGTGCTCTCGCGCGGCGAGCTCGAGGAGCACCTCTACGACAGCGCGACCGAGCGCGACAGCAACGTGCTCGAGGTGCTGGTGAACCGCCTGCGCCGCAAGCTCGGCCGCGAGCGCATCGAGACGCGCCGCGGCCAGGGGTATTGCCTGCGCGGCAGCGCCGCGCCGGGCGGATCCTGAGTGCGCCGCGCCTCGATCGGCCGGCAACTGAGCATCGGCCTCGCCGCCAGCCTGCTGCTGGGCGCGCTCGTGCTCGGCGTGGTGGCGACCGTGCTGTTCGAGCGGGCGCTGCGCCAGTACGCGCTGCAGGACCTCGAGTACGAGGCGCGCAGCGTGCTCGCCGCGATCGCGCCCGGACCGCAGGGCCTGCGGCTGGAGACCACGCGCCTCTCGCCCGCCTACGGCACGCCGCTGTCGGGGCGCTATTTCGTGGTGCAGACGGACGCGACGCACTGGCGTTCGCGCTCGCTCTGGGACGCCGAGCTCCCGGCGCCGCTCACGCCCGGGCCCGTGCCGGGGCTCGTCGACGGCCCCGGTGGGCAGCGCCTGCTGTGCCTGCGCGCCGATTACCGCCGCCATGGCAGCGCCGTGTCCGTGGTGGTCGCCGCCGACATCGCGCCGCTGCTCGCGGAGTTCGGCCGCATCGGGCTGCTGCTGCTCGCGCTGGGCCTGGTCGTGGTGGCGCTGCTCACGTGGGTGCAGCGCTGGTGGATGCGCCGCGCCGCGCTCGCGCCGCTGCAGCAGGCCGAGCGACAGCTGCGGGAGCTGCAGCGCGGCGAACGCCAGCTGCTCGACACCGACGCGCCCCGGGAGCTCGAGCCGCTGATCGCGGAGATCAACCGCCTGCTAGCGCACACGCGCCAGGCGCTCACGCGCTCGCGCCACGCGCTCGGCAACCTCGGACACGCGCTGAAGACGCCGCTGGCGGTGCTGCTGAGCGCGGCGGAGCGCGCCGATCCGCGGCTGCGCGCCGAGCTGCAGGCGCAGATCGCGCAGATGCAGCGGCGCATCGCGCGCGAGCTCGGCCGCGCGCGCACCGCGGGGGCGTCCGGCGCGGGCGAGCGCTTCGCGCCGCACGACGACCTGCCGCTGCTGATCGACAGCCTGCGGCGCGCGCACGCTCGCGAGCTCTCCTGCGACTGGCAGGCGCCCGCCGGCGCGCTGGCCCTCGAGCGCGACGACATGCTGGAGCTGCTCGGCAACCTGCTCGACAACGCCTGCAAGTGGGCACGCGGCGCAGTGCGCCTGCGCATCGAGCAGCGACCGCGGGAGGTCGAGATCCGCGTCGAGGACGACGGGCCCGGCATCGCCGAGGCGCGCCGCGCCGAGGCGCTCTCGCGCGGCGGACGGCTCGACGAGCAGGTCGAGGGTCACGGCCTCGGTCTCGGCATCGTCGCCGACATCGTCGCGGCCTACCACGGCGGGATGGAACTGCAGCGCAGCCCGCTCGGCGGCCTGCTGGTGCTGGTGCGCCTGCCGCTGCAGGAGCCGGACTGAGCATCGCGCGGCGCGAGACCGGTCAGGCAGGCAGGTTGTCGCGCAGCAGCCGGTGCAGCGCGGCGTGGTCGATCGGCTTGTGCAGCACATCGATCACGTCGCAGTCGCGGCACTCGTCGTCGGCGATCGGCTCGCTGTATCCCGTGTACAGGATGATCCTGGGGTCGGGCAGCAGTTCGGTGAGCGAGCGCGCGAGCGTGAGCCCGCTCATGCCCGGCATGGTCTGGTCCACCAGTGCGATGTCGAATTCGAGATCCCCCGCGGCCACCGTTGCCAGCGCCACGCGCGGATCGGAGAAGGCGTGCACCGCGAGCCCCCACTCGGTGAGCTGATCCTCCATGTACTCGAGTACGTGGGCGTCGTCGTCGACCAGCAGGATCGAGCCCGCGAGCGTGCCCTCGCGCGAGCCGGGAACCCGGTCGGCCAGCGCTTCGGCGCGCGCTGGCGCAGTGGTCGGCGCGTGCGCCAGCAGCACGCGGAACGAGGTGCCGCGCCCCGGCTCGGTGTCGACGAGGATGTGACCGCCGTAGTCGTGCACGATGCCATGGGTCGTCGACAGGCCCATGCCGGTGCCCTTGCCCGCGAGCTTGGTGGTGAAGAACGGATCGAACATGCGCTCCAGCACCTCGGGCGTGATGCCGTGGCCGGTGTCCGTGACCGACAGCTCGATGAACTCCCCGCTGACGTCCTTGCGGCAGGCGCTGCACACGGTGCCGGAGAAGCGCCTGCTGCGCAGCGCGACGTCGAGCGAGCCGCGCGAATCCATCGCGTCGCGCGCATTGATGCAGAGATTCATCAGCACCTGGTCGAGTTGCGTCGGGTCGAACAGCACCGCCGGCAACCCTGGCTGGTAGTGGCTGCTGAACTGCACGCTGGAGGGCAGCGTCGAGCGCAACAGTTCCTCGAACTCGCCGAGGTGGCGCGCGAGATCCACCGCGACGCGATCGCCGCGCTGCCCGCGGCTGAAGACCAGCAGTTGCTGCACGAGGCTGCGCGCACGCTCGGCCGAGCGCAACGACTTCTCCAGGTAGCGGCCCGCCTTCTGCTCGCCGGTTGCCGCGAGCCGCTCCTGCGCCATCGCGACGTAGCCGGTCAGGCTGGTCAGCAGGTTGTTGAAGTCGTGGGCGATGCCGCCGGCGAGGTGGCCGATCGCCTCCATCTTCTGCGCCTGGCGGAGCTGCGACTGCAGCTGCTCGCGCTGCGCGGCGGCGGCCTTCTGCTCGGTGAGATCGCTGAGGAACGCGATGAGTATCCGGCCTTCCGCGCTGTCCGACAGCGAAATCGTGAGCTCGGCATCGAATTCCTCGCCGTCCGCGCGCTGTGCCCGCACCTCGATGGGCCGGTCCATGATGCGGCTCTCCCCCGTCTCCAGGTAGCGCTGCATGCCGGCCCGGTGCGCCGCGCGCAGGCGCGGCGGTATGAGGAGCTCGGCCATCTCGAGCCCGATCGCCTCCGCCGCGGGGATGCGGAAGGTCGCTTCGGCCCTCGGGTTGAACTCGATGATGCGCCCGCCCGGATCCACGGCGACGATGCAGTCGCGGGAGCGCTCGACGGTCGCCCGCAGGCGCTGCTCGCTCAGCACCAGCTTGCGCTGCTCGTCGACGCGACGCGAGATGTCGCGGATGGTGATCAGCAGGTGAGTCTCGCCGCGGTACACGACCGGGGTAGCGCGCGCATCCACCGGGAACCGGTCGCCGCCGCGGCGCTGCGCGACACCCTCGGTCTCGAAGGGCTCGCCGGTGTTGATCGCGTGCAGCATGACCCGCCAGCGCTCGGACCCGGGATCGGCGGCCAGCGAAGCGGCGGGCCGGCCCACCAGTTCCTCGAGCGTGTAGCCGAACATCTGCAGGAACGCGGGATTGACATCGATGATGTGCGCCGAGCGGTCCATCAGCAGCAGCCCGTCGGCGGAAACGCTGAAGATCGAGCGGTACTGCTCTTCGCTGGCTCGCAACGCCTTCTCCGTGCGCACGCGCTCGGTGACATCGCGCACGATCTGCAGCACGTGCGGCTCGCCGTGATGCAGGAACGGGATGGTGCGCACCTCGGTGATGATCGGCTCGCCGTCCTTGCGCAATGCGTCCATTTCGGCACGACAGGTCTCGCCGTCCAGCGCGCGGCGCACCATGTCGAGGCGGGGGCGCACGTAGTCCTCGGGATACGGCAGACCCTCGAAGCCGCGCCCGACGACCTCCTCGCGCGCGAAGCCGAAGATCCTCGCGTGCGCCGCGTTGACGTCCACGCGCTGCAGGCGGCTGTTCCACAGCATCAGCGCGTCGGCGGTCGCGTTGAAGATGGCGCGGTACTGTTCCTCGCTCGCGCGCAGCGCAGCCTCCGCCTGCTTGCGCTCGGTGATGTCGCGCCCGATGTAGAGCACGTGCGCCTCGCCGCCGTATTGCATCGGCACGACCATCAGCTCGGTGTGCACGGGCCGTCCGTCGATGCCCGTGCCCTGGGCCTCGATGCGCTCGCGCTCGCCGGCGAGAACGCGGCGGTGCAGGGCGAGGAGGTCCGCCTCCGAGCCAAGGAACGGCACCGTGATGCGACGCGAACCGAGCACCTGCTCGCGCCTCACTCCCAGCGCCCGCTCGTAGGCCGGGTTCACGTCCACGATGCGGAAATCGGCGTCGCGCAGCACCATCGCGTCGGCGCCCGCGTTGAAGATCGCGCGGTACTGCTCCTCGCTGGCGCGCAGCGCCTCGTCGCTGCGCAACCGCTCGAGCTCCGCGGCGGCGCGCATCGAACAGATCCCGAGCAGTGCGCCGACGTGCCCGGCATCGTCGAGCGGACGCGTGCGCAGCACGGCGATGAGGCCGAGCGGCGCGCCGGTCGAATCGAACAGCGGCATCCCGGCGTAGCTGTCGAATCCCGCGCTGGCGATCATGGCGTTCCGCGGGTACTCGCGAGCCAGCCCGCGCTCGATCATGCGCAGCGCACCCCCCCAGACGCTCGCGCACGGCGTGCCCTCGAGGTCGTAGGAGATGTTGTCGACGACGACGCCGCGCTCGCAGGCCGCGAGGGTCTCGATGCGCTCTCCCCTGCGCCGGCCGATCAGCGCGAAGTCGACGTCGAGCGAGCGGCACAGCAGCGTGGTCAGCTCGCGCAGCACGTTCTCGCCCTGCGTGCCGGTGATGTCGAACACGACGTGCCGCATCGCCTCGTCGAGCCGCTGCCCGCGCGAGCCGCCCTGTTGCGCGTCGCTCGCCGCTTTGGACTCCACCGGCCCGGAGTTCATGGCGAGGGGCAGAACATGTAGCCGACGCCGCGCACGGTGCGGATCACGCGCGGGTGGTCGGGGTCGGGCTCGATCTTGCGGCGCAGGCGCGCGATGCGGATGTCGATCGAGCGATCGAAGGGATCCCAGTCGCGGTTCTGCGTCAGCTCGAGGATGGTGTCGCGCGAGAGCGGGCGGTTCGGCCGCTCGCTGAACACGCGCAGCAGATTGAATTCCATGGCGGTGACCGGGATGTCCGTGCCGTCGACGGCGAACAGTTGCTGCCGGTCGAGGTCGAGCAGGCACGCGCCGACCGGCACGCGCCGCGTCGGCTCCGCGCCGGCGGCACGCGGCGCGAGTCGCGCGTAGCGGCGCGCCACGCTGCGCAGGCGCGCGCGCAGCTCGCGCAGTTCGAAGGGTTTGGCGATGTAGTCGTCCGCGCCGACCTCCAGTCCGATGATGCGGTCGATGGTCTCCCCGGCGCCGGAAACCATGACGATGCCGACGTGGTGGCGCTCGCGCAGGTGCCGCGCGAAGCTCAGCCCGTCCTCGCCCGGCAGGCCGATGTCGAGCAGCGCAACGTCGATCGGCTGGCGCGCGAGCAGCTCGCGCGCCTCGGCGCAATCCGCGGCGGGGTGCACCGTGCAGCCGTGCTCGCCCAGGTAGTCCGCGAGGAGCTCGCGGATCCCGGGATCATCGTCGACCACCAGCACGCCGAGAGGCCGAGCGGGTGTGTCCGGCATGGCGTCGTGTCCCGTTGCTGTGCCTGTCACACTTTTATCCCCTTCCGCGGGCCCGCACAAGGCGGCGCGCTCACAACAGATCGCCGAGCAGCGCGATGGCGACCAGCCACGCACAACCCTTGGCGAGGAAGAAAAGCAAGCCGGCCTGCACCGCGCGGCGCAGCACGTGCCGGGTGGACTGGACTGCACTGGCTGTCTCGTTCATGGTCTCCTCCCGTGGTTGCGCCGCCGGTTTCCGACCATGCAAAGGCTGCAGACGAGTCGTTGCGGGCGGATTTCCGCGTGTTGCGATCGTGTCGAGGAATTGTTTCCGCCCTGTAACGGCATCGAGTGCGCGCGCCCGGCGGCCTGTGGTCGCCGGACGACCGGCACGCCCCGGCCGCGCTGGCCTCGGCGCGGGCGCCCGTGCGACCATTCCCCCCCGACAGCACACCCGCCTCCTGCGCGCGAGCACCCGGCGTGCGGCGCGCGGAAACGACAGGGAGAAATCACCAGTGACAGCCGTGGATCGCCTGCCGCCCGCCCGGAGCTGGGGGCCGTTCGAGCCACTGCGCGAACGCACCTTCCGCAGGATCTGGTCCACCAGCCTGCTGTCGAACTTCGGCCAGCTGATCCTCGGCGTCGGCGCGGCCTGGGAGATGACCCGGCTCACGACCTCGGCCGAGATGGTGGCGCTGGTGCAGTCGGCGCTGATGCTGCCGCTGATGCTGGTCTCGGTGCCGGGCGGCGCCATCGCCGACATGTTCGACCGGCGCAAGATCGCGATGACGGGACTGGGCTTCGCCACGCTCTGCGCGGCGACGCTCACGACGCTCTCCTCGACCGGGCTCACCAGCCCCTGGCTGCTGCTCGCGTTCTGCGCGCTGATCGGCGCCGGGGTGGCCCTCTACGGCCCCTCGTGGCAGGCGTCGATCAGCGAGCAGGTCAGGCCCGAGCACTTGCCGGCCGCGATTGCGCTGGGCTCGATCAGCTACAACATCGCGCGCAGTTTCGGCCCGGCGCTGGGCGGCATGATCGTGCTGGCGGCGGGGACCACGGCCGCCTTCGGCATCAATGCCGTGTGCTACCTGCCGCTGCTGGTCGCCTTCTTCCTGTGGCGTCGCGAGCACGTTCCCGGGCGCCTTCCGCCGGAACGCATGCACCGCGCCATCGTCTCGGGCGCGCGCTACGTGATGCATTCGCCGCCCATCCGCACCGTGCTGGTCCGCTCCTTCGTCTTCGGCCTGGCCAGCGCCTCTGTCGCGGCGCTCACGCCCCTGGTCGCGCGGGACCTGCTGCACGGCGACGCCAACACCTATGGCCTGCTGCTCGGCGCAAGCGGCGTCGGCGCGGTGCTGGGCGCGCTTCTCATCGGCCAGGTCCGGGAGCGGCTGAAGGGCGAGCACGCGGTGCGGCTGTGCGCGATCGTCGCCGGCCTGATGGTGCTCGCGATCGGCCTGAGCCACGACCTGCTGCTGACCGGCGTACTGCTGCTGGCCGCGGGTGCGGCCAACATGCTGCTGATCTCGCTGTTCAACGTTGCCGTGCAGCTGTCCGCCCCGCGCTGGGTGACCGCGCGCGCGCTGTCGCTGTTCAATGCCTCGCTGACCGGCGGCATCGCGCTGGGCGCCTGGATGTGGGGGCACGCCGCCGGCCAATGGGGCGTCGACGGCGCGCTGATCGCCTCCGGCGTCACGCTGATCCTGACGATGCTGGTCGGCCTGGCCCTGCCGATGCCCGCGGTGTCGCTCGCCGAGGTCGAGATGGTCGATATCGGGCACGAGCCCGAGGTCGCACTCGCCATCACCGCGCGCAGCGGACCGATCGTCATCGAGATCGATTACCGGGTCGATCCGGCCGAGGCCCGCCGGTTCTACGACGTCATGCTGGAACTGCAGCGCGTGCGGCTCCGGAACGGCGGCTTCGAGTGGTCGATCTCGCGCGATATCGCCGATCCGGCGCTCTGGACCGAGCGCTACCACCTGCCGACCTGGGGCGACTATCTGCGCCTGCGCAGCCGCTCGACCCAGGCCGACCAGGATCTGCAGGCCCGCGCCGATGCGTTTCACGCGGGAGATGCCGGCGTGCGCGTGCGCCGGCGGCTCGAGCGGCCGTTCGGCTCCGTGCGCTGGCGTGCCGAGACGCCCGATCCGGACCAGGGCGGGATCCGCGTCAACGCCCCCTGAGGGCGCGGGCCGAGCGGCCGCTGTCGCGGGTGCCGCGGCCCCCGGGAACGCGGCGTTCCCCGCCATCCGGGCCAAGGAGTCGCAACGGGAACAACATGAGCGAGCATTCACCCATGGATCACGAAATCCAGGAACGCATACTCGATACGCTGCGCGACAT
>CAYXJM010000038.1:0-11943 GCA_964465455.1 uncultured Klebsiella sp. | reverse complement strand
CCCGCCATCGATGGCCTCCACCTCGAACAGCATGTCGTTGTCGAGCGCCTGCGGATCGCTCGCCAGTTCGAGAATGCTCTGCACCGGCGCCCACTGGCCCTGCATGGTGCGCAGATGCTGGCGCCAGTAATCGAAGGGCCGGCTCGCGAAGGCATCACGGATCAGCGCGCTGGCCGCCTCCCAGTTCTGCATCAGGGACTCCGCGGTCGCAAAGCGCGGGTCGTCGGCCGCAGCCGCAAGACCGAGATGCTCGAAGGTGTCGCGGATGTAAGGCCCGGGCGTCACCATGTTGAGCACGATGATGCCGCCATCGGCGGACCTGAAGCTTCCCAGCAGCGGATTGCCCGCCGAGCTGCCCGAGCCCGGCATGCGGTTGCGCATGACGGTCCGGTTTTCGATCGCGAGATCGATGGCCGAGCCGGCGGCCCACCACCCCGTGCTCATCAGCGACACGTCGATCTCGACCGGCTTGCCGGTCCGTTCGCGGCGGAACAGGGCCGCGGCGATGCCACCCGCTATGTTCATGCCGCCGATCGAATCACCGAAGGCCGGCAAGCCCTGCATCAGGACGCCGTCGAGCTCGGCGGGTGTCATGGAATGGCCGATTCCCGTGCGCGTCCAGAACGCGGTGTTGTCGAAACCGCCCGCCTCGCGCTCCACGCCCTTGTCGCCGTAGGCGCTGCCGCGCGCGTAGATGATGTCGGGATTGACCCTGCGGATGTCTTCGACGTCGATCTTCAGCTTCGCGCGTGCGGCGGGCAGGTAGTTGGTCAGGAACACGTCGGCCGTCCTAGCGATCTCGTGGATCAGCTGCAGCCCTTCGGGGGTGCCGATGTCGATCCCGACGCTGCGCTTGCCGCGGTTCGGGTGCTCCATCATCGTGTTGCGCTCGGGGTTGATCTTCATCCCGCCCATGTTGACGAAGCCGCGCTGCAGGTCGCCGCGCACCGGGTGCTCGATCTTGATCACGTCGGCGCCCCAGTCGGCGAGCAAGGCGCCGGCCGCGGGCACGAAGGTGTACTGCGCAACTTCCAGCACCCGCACTCCTTCCATCACCTGCGTCATATCCTCGCCCCCTGCCCCTTCGATACCGAAACCAGGCTGCCGCCGGCAGCCGCCGATGCGCGGATCGCGTCGATCACCTCCATGCAGGCCACGCCGTCGGCGAAGGTCGCGACCGGCACCGGGCCGAATCCCCTGCCGGCGATCGCGCTGCGCCACGCTGCGCACAATCGCAGGGCCGGCGGGAGCTCGATGTGCAGGTAGGGCTGTGCCGGGTCCTCGCTCGGCGCGATCTGCGGCAAGGCGAGCTCCGGCGGTGTATCGAGCTGGCGCGTGCCGTTGCGGTCGGACAGCCAGACCCTGCCGCGGTCCATCGCGAGCGTGCCGTGGGTTCCCGCGACACGGTTCATCGCCGCTGCCTCGCCCCAGGCTCCGCCGGTCTGCATCAGCACGCCCTCGGCGCCGTTTGCCATGGTGAAGCGCAACAGGTAGGTGTCGTCGGCCACGCCCCTGCGATCCGCCACGACGGCCAGCGCGGCGCTGAGCGCGGCGAATTCGCCGAGCCAGCTGCGCACCATGTCGATCATGTGCGAACCCGAGGCGCCGAGCCAGCCGCCGCCCGCCGCTTCGTCGAACCACCACGCGGGCCGCTTCGCGTCGGGGTCGGCGACCAGTCCGACATACTGCGTGATCGTGAGCAGTCGCGGCTCGCCGATCAGCCCGTCCGCGATCGCCCGGGCCATCGTGACGCGCTCGGGCATCATGCGGAACTGGTTACCCACGAGGTGCACGACGCCGGCGCGCTCGGCCGCCGCCAGCATGCCGCGCGCCTCTTCGGCGTCCCTCGCGAAGGGCTTTTCGCACAGCACGTGACAGCCGCGCGCAACAGCCGTGTGCACGAGCGACCCGTGCGTATGCGGCGGCGTGGCAATGGCCACCGCCCGGGCGCCTGTCGCAGCGATCGCCTTGTCCAGATCCGTGAACGCGTGTGCGATCGCATTGTCCTTCGCCCTCCTCTGCGTGCGCTCCGGGTCGGTACCGACGAGTCCGACGACGCGGAAACCGCTCGCATTCAGGGCCGGGACCAGGACGCGCAACCCGTGCCCGGTACCGGCGACCAGTGCCGGAATCTGCGGCGCGTCGATTTCAGTGGCGTGTGACATCAGAGCTCCCGGTTTCGACGATGAGGGCGACGAGCAGTCCGGCCCGCTGCTACGCGGGCGGCCTGGCCATGGCGGCCTGCATCAGCGGCACGATCTTCTCGCGCACGACGAACTGGTTCATGTATTCCGCCACCCGCGCGATCCGGCCGTCGCGGATGCGAAACAGGAACACGTGATCGTTGCTGAACGGTTCGCCGTCGGGAAGCGTGCCATGCGAGCGTACCTCGGCCACGACCCTGTCCTCTTCGGACGTCAGCGCGTCGATGACATAGCTCAGCGTGCCGGCGAAGATCGCGGCCAGCATCCTGACGCCTCCGTGAAAACGCGCCCGGTCGGATGTCCCAGAGGTCACCGACCAGAAGCTCATGTCGGGCGTCACGATCTCGTCCGGCAAATTGCCGGCGGCGATCGCGTCGAAGAAATCCCTGATCAGCTGTTGCCTCGCTCCAGTCATGATGCCCTCCTCTTCTTGCGGTTGACGACGGGTTGCTGCAATCCCGGATCGACATTGACGCTGATGCCATCGATCACGAAGTCGACGATGGCCGCGCTGATGTCCTCGTCCGCGGCCAGGCCCTCCGGGAAGATCCAGTCCTTGAACAGCACGCAGCCGAGCACGGCCGCGAAGGACACGCGCACCAGCAAGCGCGGGTCGACAGTCGCGTCCTTGCCTACCCTGCGGCTCATCGCCGCGGCACCGCGCTCGAAGTAGTCGCGCAGGCTTTCGATCTCCCCCACGCCCTGCAGGCTGCCCGAGGTGAACAGCTGTGCCACGACGAGCGACAGCAGCAGCTTCGAATGCTCGTCGAGAAACTGTTCCAGTTCCGTGATGTAGAGACGGGCGCGATCGCGCGAGTTCGCGGTGCCGGCGACCTCGGCCGGATACCGCGCGTTGAACTCGGCGAAATGCCGGCTGAGCGGCTCGAACACCGCCTCGCGGAAGAGATCGGCTTTCGAATCGAAATAGCGGAACAGCTGCGCCTCGGTGACTTCCGCGTTGCGGGCGATCGCCGCCGTGGTGGCCCCCACGAATCCACAGCGCTTGAACTCTTCACGGGCCGCGCCGACCAGCCGCTCCATGATCTCCGCCGACGAACGGCGCCGCCTTCTCCCGGCAACGGCAGGCAGCGCGCCCTCGATATTCTTCCCCTGCGGCATGATCAGTCGTTCCCGTGCGTCGTTCAGCGCGCCGTGCGCCGGGTGCAGTGCACATCCGCGGCCCCGGTAGCGGTGCGTCCGAGTGCCGGCTTGCCAGCACTTTTGATAGCGAATACTATCATAGGCGATGCGTTGCCCCGAGGTCCAGCCGGATACCGACATGAAGAGACCCGCCGCGATCGCCGCGCCGGCAGAAGGGCTGCTGCGCGCCGAGCAGTTCCAGGTGGCCTACGCCACGAACGACATCGATCGGGCGCGCACGCTCTTTGCCGAGCGCTACGGCATCGCTGCCTTCCGGCGCCTCGAGGGAGCGCTGCCCGCGGGTGGTCGCATCCGGGTCGAGCTGGCCTGGGTCGGCAGCATCATGTACGAATTGCTCACGGCCGAGGGGCCGGGCGCGGAGATATTCACGGGGCGGCTGCCTCGCGACGACTTCGCCATCCGTCATCACCACCTCGGCTTCCTGATCCACGACGAGCACGAGTGGCAAGCGCTGCACGCCGGGATCGCGCGCACGGGCAGGAAACTCCTCTCGCAGAGCAGCAATCCCGGCTTCATGCAGAGCTGCTTCGTCGATGCGCCCGAGCTCGGGCACTACCTGGAGTACCTGTTTCCCGAGCCCGCCGGCCTCGCCTTTTTCGAAAGCGTTCCCGGCAACTGAGCGTTCGCACCGCAACCGAAGCAGAGGCCAGGCGCATGGACACCCGTATCGGAGCGACGATTCTCGAGTACCTCGGCGACCTCGAAGGGGCGGTCGCCGAGCTTGCGAACACGTGGCACCCCGAGGACCCGCGATTCCGCGCCGACGTCTATCGGCAGACGATGATGAGCCTCTCCTATTCCTACTTCGCCTATTTCCACGCCACGCCCGAGCATCCCGACTGGGCGCCGCTGTGGAACCCGGTCTACACGCTGCAACCGAACCCCGACGACATCTATCTCTACAGCCCGATCCGCGGCGACCTGCGCTACCGGGTGAGCGGCAACCGCGGCACGGTGAAGCTCCTGAGCTTCACCGCACAGCGACACATGTCGGGAATGGTCGACGACATCTCGCAGATCGGCTGCCACACCGAGACCGACGACGTCGAGCTCGGCCTCGAACACGGGAAGGATTTCGAGGTGATCTTCAGCGCCACGCGCCCGGCGGGATACGCCGGCAAGTGGGCGCCGATCCATCCCGAGGCGACCGGCCTGTTCCTGCGCTTCAGGAGTTACGACTGGGAGAACGAGATCGACCCGACGCTGTCGATCGAATGCCTCGATCCCGTGCCGCCCAAGCCGCGGCTGGGCCAGGACGAGATCGTCGCGCGGATCCGCGAGATGGCGAAGTTCCCCGCACGCAAGACGCGCAGCTATTACCGCCTGCAGAACGGCGTGAAGGAGCGCGTGGGCTTCAACGTGTTCGAACCGCTGCGCATGCAGGGCGCGCTCGCCAAGCAGGTCTACTGGCCCGCCGTCTTCCAGCTGGACGACGGCGAGGCGCTGATCATAGAAACCGACCTGCCGCAGCACCGTCCCTACTGGAACATCCAGCTGAACGACCCCTATTTCAACGCGCTGGAGTACGTCTACCGCTTCTCCAGCCTGAACGGCCACACGGCGATGCTCGGCTCGGACGGGAAGTTCCGCGCGGTGATCGCGCTCGAGGACCCCGGCGTGCCCAACTGGCTCGATCCCGCCGGCTACAAGGAAGGCGGCATCTACGGGCGCTGGTTCGATTGCGACACGAATCCCGTGCCGGTCATCGAGCGCGTGCCTCTCGCCGAGCTGCGCCGGCACCTGCCGGCCGACACGCCGGTGGTGACGCCCGAGGAACGCGCCGAACAACTGCGCCGGCGCGTGCGTGCCTGTCAACGACGACGGAGATGGTAAAGCGATGATCACGGAACAACTCGATTTCACCGGCCGCGTCGCCATCGTCACCGGCGGCGCCACGGGCATCGGCTATGCCACGGCACTGCAGCTGGCGAAGCTGGGGGCCCGCGTGGTGATCTGCAGCCGCACCGCGGAGGAACTGCAACGCGCCGCCGCGACCATTCGGGCGGAAAGCGGCAACCAGTGCCTCGCCGTGCCCACGGACGTGAAGGATGAGGAGGCCGTCATCGGCATGGTGCAGCGCACCGTCGACGAGTTCGGCCGGGTGGATGTCCTGGTCAACAACGCCGGCGGCACGCGCATGGGACCGCTGGAGAGGATCCCGACGCGCGGCTGGGATTCGATCTACGACCTCAACGTGCGCTCCGCCTACTTCTGTACCCGCGAGGCGGGCAAGCACATGATCGAAAAGCGCTCGGGCGCGATCGTCAATATCTCGTCCAATGCGGGCATCACCGGCATCAAGGGCGGCGCGCATTACTCTTCCGCCAAGGCGGCGCTGCAGATGTTCACCACCGTCACCGCGGCGGAATGGGGTCGCCACGGGATTCGCGCGAACTGCGTTGCCGCAGGGATGATCGCATCACCGCGGGCAGAGGCCGCCTGGAAGGTGGCCGGGCTCGACACCAGCCGGATGAGCGGCATTCCTTTAGGGCGCGCCGGCACGCCGGAGGAGATGGCCAACGCCATCGTTTTTCTCGCCAGCGATGCCGCCTCCTACATCACCGGACAGACGATTGCGGTGAACGGTGGTCCCTCGCTCAGCGGCATTCCGCTCGAATGAAAGCCCGACATCGATTACTGCCATGCTCTGACGCCAACGTCGCGCGTCTGCGCAGTCTTCCAAATGAAGTTGGGAAGCAGGTTGCGCCGGCTACGACACGTTTCGCAACGGGGCTATGGCGATGAGCAGCGCAATGTTGCCAGCTGTCGTAGTCGGCACGGGATTCGGCTGCCGTATCCATGTGCCTGCCTTGCGCGCCGCGGGTTTTTACGTGGCCGCTCTCGTCGGCAGCAACGCTGAACGTACCGCCCGGCGGGCCGAAGCCGTTGGCGTAACACACGTCTTCACCGATCTTGGCGAGGCGATCCGCAGGACCGGCGCCGTTGCAGTCACGATTGCAACGCCACCGCGCACCCATGCGGCGCTGACGCTAACCGCCATATCGCATAGATGCCATGTGATCTGTGAAAAGCCGATGGCGAGTGACTCCAGGGAAGCCAGCACCATGCTGGAGGCAGCTGAACAGGCCGGAGTGACGCATCTGCTGGGCAACGAGTTCCGCTGGCAGCCTGATCGGGCCATTGTTGCCCGAGCCCTCGCAAACGGATTGATCGGCGAGCCTCGCTTTCTGACGCTCGTCGGCTATGTGCCGCTCGTTGCGTCGCTGCAGGCGAAGATGCCGCGCTGGTGGTTCGACGAAGGTGCTGGTGGCGGATGGTTGGGTGCACAAGGTTCGCATATTGTCGATCAGGTGCGCACGTGGCTGGGCGAGTTCTCCAGTTTGAGCGCCGCGCTGCCGATCGTCGCCGACCGCACGGGTGTTGCCGAGGACAGTTATGTGGTGCGGTTCACACTCGCCAATGGTGTGCAAGGGGTACTACAACAGACGGCCGGTGCCTGGGGCCCGCCAGTGGCCATGAGTCGCGTGGCCGGCAGCCTTGGAACTCTGTGGACCGAAAATGGCGTTGTCCATGTCGCTGATTGCGACGGCGTCAGGCAGTTGCCGGTACCTGAGGACCTTCGGCTGCCGCCCTCTCCCGAGGTAGTTGACGACGCGTGTCACCAGTTCAGTCACCTGGAAATCGGTCCTTACATTCGCCTGTGTGAGGTATTACGGGCCGGTGTCGAGGGGCGGCCGCACGCAAGTGCAGTGCCACCACCTACCTTTCGGGATGGACTGGCATGCATGACGGTGCTGGATGCCATCCACAAGTCTGCAGCGGCGGGCGGGCGGTTGGTGGAACTTTGCTGATGGAGAGAGTTGTCGTGGCTGATCGGGTGGGCATCGAGCGGCTGTGTGTATTCGGTATGCCGCCCGTTTCCTTTGTGGAACTGGCGGCCGAGCTGGATTGCCGTTATGTGGGCATTGGCCTGGTGGCGATGCGGTACTGCAATCCGCACGGTTATCCTGATTGGTCCCTGAGGGATGACCCGGTCCTGCGTCGTGAAACCGTGGCCGCGCTACGTCATCATGACGTGACCATCGCTCTTTGCGAAGGTTTCGGCATTCGCAGGGGCTTCAGCGCTCGCGACCTGGCATCTGACCTGGACGTCGTCCGGGAGCTCGGTGGTGAGCGTATCAATGCCGTCAGTGTTGATCCGGACGTCAGCCGTAGCATGGATGAGTTCGCGATACTGGCGGAAATGGCGGCGGCTCGAGGCATCGGAACGGTCATCGAGATCGGCATCGGCCCAATTTCGGGCCTGGCGCGCGCCCTGACCGCAGTCCGGCACGTGCGGCAGCCCTACTTCAAAATACTGCTGGATACCATGCACTTTTTTCGCCTGGGGGGGAGCATCGGGGAGATTGCCGACACTGACCCCAACGTGATCGGTTACGTGCAGATTTGCGATGCACCACTCGAACCGACCTGTTCCTCTTACATGGAGGAAGCACTGCATGAACGCCTGGTGCCGGGAGCAGGGGAACTGCCGCTTGCGGAACTCCTGACGCTCATACCGCCTGATGTGATCGTGAGCGTCGAGGTACCGCAACGCACCCTGGCCGAAGCGGGAGTGGGGCCTCGAGAACGAGTCTCGCGTTCGGTGCGGGCAACACGCCGGCTGCTGACTGAGCGCGCGGCCCGGTCATCGCCCGGCGGCATTCCGCTCGAGTGAACGATCGACCCCGAGGAAAGACTCGCAGTATGGACGACAGTTACGACCCGCCGGAGCGCTTCGCCACCGCGCTCGACCGGCTGCACGAGCTCGTGGCCCGGGAAGTCGGCAGCACCGACTTCGGTGGCGACGATTACCTGCCGGGACTCCGGGTGCTGCTGCAGTCGATGGACTACGACCCGCGCTTTTCCGCGCGCGGACGGCGCTACGCGTGGGGCACGGTCGTCGGGGTGCTCAAGGGGCGGGCGCATGCGCTGCGGTCGATGGCCGAAAATCCCGGTTTCGATCGCCACGCGATCCCGAGCCCCGTCGTGATCACCGGGATCCCGCGGACCGGCACGACCGCGCTGCACAAGCTGATGGCGGTGGACCCGCGCTTCCAGGGCCTGCAGACCTGGCTCCTGGACACGCCGATGCCGCGCCCGCCGCGCGAGACCTGGAGCCGTTATCCGGCCTTCCACAGGACGGCCGCCGTTCTCGAAGCGCGCTACCGGGCGGCGCCCACGAAACGTGCCGCCCACCACATGGCGGCCGAGGAAGTCGACGAATGCTGCCTGCTGTTGCGCCAGGGCTTCGTCTCCAACCTGTGGACCTGCGGCTGGTCCGCGGCGACCTACGACGCCTGGTGGCAGTGCCAGAGCGAGGAAGCCTCCTACCGCCACTACTACCGCTGCCTGCAGCTGATCGGCAGCAACGAGCCGCAGAAGCGCTGGCTACTGAAGAATCCCGGCCACCTCGACAACCTGGACCTGCTGTTCGCCGTGTTCCCGGACGCCAGGGTCGTTCAGACGCATCGCGATCCCGCCAGGGCCGTGCCGTCGCTGTGCTCGCTGCTGATGCAACTGCACCCCGTCGTGGAGGAAGGCCGCTACGAGCAGCGGGCGCACAACATGCTCGCGCGCGAGGTGGCGAAATGGGCCAGGGCCGTGCGCAAGGCCGAAGGCGTGCGCCGGGCGCATCCGGGCCAGGTGCTGGACGTCCTGCACACCGATTTCCACCGCGAACCGATGGCGGTGATCGAACGCATCTACGGCTTCATCGGCATGGAATTGACGCCGGAGCTGCGCGCCGCCCTGACACAGCGCATCGCCGACGATCCGGAGCGCCAGCACGGCGCCCATCGCTACGACATCGGCGATTTCGGACTCACGGAGCAGGAAATCCGCGAGCGCTTCGGCGACTACGTCGAGCGCTTCGACCTCGCAACGAACCCGCAGTCGATCGCAGGAGACGTGCCATGAAGGCCGCCGTTTACCCGGGAGCGGGTCAACCGCTCGTGCTGGAAGACCTGCCCGATCCCGAGCCGGGCCCGGAAGACGTCGTCGTCAAGGTGCATCGCTGCGGCATCTGTGGCACCGACCTGCACATGACGGAAGGCCATCAGTGGCAATTCGCACCCGGCACGGTGCCCGGACACGAATATGCCGGCGAGGTCGTGGCGGTCGGCGCGAAGGTGACGGGCATCCGGACGGGCGACCTGATCACCGCCCTGCCCTCGACCGGCTGTGGCCAGTGCGAGGCCTGCCACCGCGGCAACCTGGCGCTGTGCCACAACGCGCCCGGGGTCATGGGTGGCTTCGCCGAACTGATGCGCATTCCCGCCGGCGTGGCCGTCAAGCTGCCCGCCACGCTGTCCGTGGCCGACGGTGCGCTGATCGAACCCCTCGCGGTGGGGCTGTACGCGACGCGGATGTCGCACATCCAGCCGGGCGATCGCGTGCTGGTGCTCGGCGCCGGCTCGGTCGCGCTGTGCGCCATCTACTGGGCCAGGCGGCTGGGCGCCGGTCGCATCGTCGCGATGTCGCGCTCGGTGCGTCGCCGGCACATGGCGCTCGACATGGGGGCGCAGGCCTACGTGCAGTACGGCGAGAACGAGATCGGCGAGGTGCTCGAGGCGCTCGGCGGGCAGCCGGACATCGTGTTCGAATGCGTCGGCAAGCCGGGCTTCGTGACGAAGGGAATCCAGCACGTCCGCGACTTCGGCCGGGTGGTGTCGCTGGGTTTCTGCACCGCGCCCGACTCATTCGTTCCCGCCGTCGCGGGCTTCAAGGGGGTGTCGCTGCAGTTCCCGGTCGGCTATTCGCTGAAGGACTTCCGCTACGTCGCCGACGTGATGGACGCGGGCCACGTCGATCCGAAGGTCCTGATCAGCTCGGTCGTCACGCTCGACGAACTGCCGGCCGCCTTCGAAGCGCTGCGCGCTCCCAACGACGAGACCAAGGTGCAGATCGCACCGTGAATCTAATGCGCAACATCAAAAACTATCGGCATCTCCTTGATTCCATGGATGAAGTTTGACCTCAGCCACTTGATGTCGCCATTCAGCCGCGGATTGCGCACGCGCCTGGTCAGCTCCTCGAAGACGAT
This sequence comes from uncultured Klebsiella sp., assembly GCA_964465455.1. Taxonomy (GTDB): domain Bacteria; phylum Pseudomonadota; class Gammaproteobacteria; order Pseudomonadales; family UBA5518; genus UBA5518. Next base: position 1,533 of record CAYXJM010000038.1, on the reverse strand, counting down.
GTTGAGCTGCAGTCGCGCGAGGTGGCTGCCGAGGCAGAAATGTTCCCCGATGCCGAAGGCGCGGTGGTTGTTCTTCACGTCCTCGCGCCGCGGGCGGGTGACGTCGAAGCAGTCGGGGTTCTCGAACAGGTCCTCGTCGCGGCTGCAGGCCTGGTAGAACATCACGACCTTGTCGCCGGGCGCGAGCGCCTGCCCGCCCACTTCGGTCGCCTCGGTGACCGTGCGCCGGAAATTGATCACCGCCGGGTTGAAGCGCAGGATCTCCTCGACGGCGTCCGGGATCAGCGACGGATCCTCGACCAGCATCCGGTACTGCTCCGGGTGTTCCATCAGCAGGCGCATGCCCTGGCTGGTCATGGTGCGCGTGGTCTCGTTGCCGGCCACGATCAGCAGCATCATGAAATTGCGGAACTCGTCGTCGTTCAGCTTCTCGCCCCCGACGCTGCCGCGCAGCAGCGCGCCGACGATGTCGTCCTGCGGGTCGTCGCGGTGGCGCGCCATGACCTTGTCGGCGTACATGTACAGCTCTGCCGCGGCCATCTGGGCGTCGAGCTCGCTCAGGTTCAGGTCCGGATCGTCGGCCCCGAGCATGGTGTTGGTCCAGTCGAAGAACTTCGTGCGGTCCTCGATCGGCACGCCGAGGATCTCGCAGATCGCGATCAGTGGCAGCACGCAGGCGACGTCGGTCACGAACTCGCATTCGCCGCGCGCGACGATGCGGTCGATCGCCTCGCGCACGACGGCGCGGAAGCGCGGCTCGTAGGAGTCGACCTTCGACGGCGTGAAGGCATTGCGCACGATGCGCCGGTACTTCACGTGCTCCGGCGGATCCATGTTCAGGATCATCGTGCGCATCAGCGGCAGCTGGTCTTCGGGCATGTCGTTCATGAACGAGCCCTTCAGCGCCGAGGAGAACAGCGCGGGATTCTTCGAAATGCGGTCGACGTCGACCTGGCGGAAGAACGCCCAGAAGCCCTCCCCGCCCTTCATCGGGTGCTCGACACGCACCACCCGCGCCTCGCGCAGGTCGCGGTAGAGATCGGCGGGAACCCCGCCCCGATGCAGATCCGGGTCACTCAGGTCGACGAACGGGCACTTGGACATGGTCGGACTCCAGGCTAATGACCGATAGCCCGCCTAGTCTTGACTCCGCCCCCGCAGGTGTCAACGGCGCGGCCCGCGCCGCTACATGACCATTTCGTAGGACGTGCCCCGCCCGGCCCGGCGCGGTTACACTGCCCGCCTCGGGCACGGGAGGCTTGCATGCGTTATCTGCACACCATGGTTCGCGTCGCCGATCTGGACGCGGCACTGGATTTCTACTGCAACAAGCTCGGACTGGTGCAGCAGCGCCGTCACGACAGCGAGGCCGGCCGCTTCACGCTGGTCTACCTCGCGGCGCCGCAGGACGCCGACGCCGCGGAGCGGCTGGCCGCGCCGCAGCTGGAACTCACCTGGAACTGGGACGCGGAGGTCTACACGGGCGGGCGCAACTTCGGCCACCTCGCCTACGAGGTCGACGACATCTACGCG
>CAYXJM010000037.1:0-12127 GCA_964465455.1 uncultured Klebsiella sp. | reverse complement strand
ATGCCCGGGAACAGGGACGCGTCGCAGCGTTCGCAGTCCTCTTCCCGCAGGAGGTCGGCGCTCGGCGCGTGCGGAAAGCCGTGACTGCGGAGAAAGGTCTTCTCGGTCACGCGATCCTGGCACAGCGCGACGGCCGCGGCGCCGGGGCGTACGGGAATGCTCCGTTCCAGCCGCGCCAGTGCCGCCGCAGGCACGCTTTCGAATTCGGTCGTCACCGCGGCGCACTGCGCCGCGACCTCGAGCAGCGCGGCCTCGTCGTCGTACGCGGCGACGAGGTGCCGGTTGGCGACCGCGCCGGCGACGCTGTGCGGGTCAGGGTCCAGCACCAGCGTGCGATAGCCGAGCTCGCGCGCCGCGAGCACGAAATAGCGCCCGAGCTGGCCGCCGCCGAGCACGCCGAGTGTCGCGGGCGGCAGGATCATTCCGGTTCCCCCACGCGCATGGCGAGGGCCCGTTCGGTCTGGCGCGCGCGGAACTGATCGAGTTGCCGCGCCAGCGGCGCTCCATCGGGTCCCGCCGCGAGCATGGCGACGGCGAACAGCGCGGCATTCGCCGCGCCGGCTTCGCCGATCGCGAAGGTCGCGACCGGCACGCCCTTCGGCATCTGCACGATCGAGAGCAGGGAGTCGATGCCCCGCAGGTGCTTCGAAGGTACCGGCACGCCGAGCACGGGCACCCGCGTCTTCGCGGCCAGCATGCCGGGCAGGTGCGCCGCGCCGCCGGCGCCGGCGATGATGGCGCGCAGGCCGCGCGCCTCGGCACCCGCCGCATAGTCGAACAGCAGGTCGGGCGTGCGGTGCGCGGAGACGACGCGCGCTTCCCGCGCGACGCCGAACTCGTCGAGCACCGCGGCGGCGGCCTGCATCACCGGCCAGTCCGAATCCGAGCCCATCACGATGCCGACCAGGGGGCGTTCAACGCTCATCGTGCTCACGCCTCCATTGCCGGCAGCCCGGGCGCCAGGCGCTGCCGGCGCGCCAGGCGCCGCAGCAGCGTGCGCCGCGCGCGCTCGGCGGCGCGGTCGATCGCCACGTAGAGGTCCGCCTCCGTGTCCTCGATCACGAGGCTCGGCAGGCCCTTCAGCCGCAACGCGATGTGGCAGTGCTTGTCCTCGCCGCCACGCGGACCGTTGATGTCGGACAGCCGCACCGTGACGCGCTGGATCGCGGTCTCGCCGGCGGGCAGGTTGCAGGCCAGGCGCCTGCGCACGTGCTCGCGCAGGCTCCCGGTTAGTTCGAAACCGCGGCACTGTATGTCTACCTGCATCGCTCTTCTCCTCGCGGGTTGATGGATCGGGGAGTTACGCTAAACGATTCGTTTCATCAATAAAACTCGTTTATTATTTGCACAATGTTCGGCTTTTGCGAAGTGTTGGTGGCCCGTGTTCAACTATCGCCAGTTGCATTATTTCCAGGCCGTCGCCAAGTGCGGCGGCATCGCGCGCGCGGCGGAGCAGCTGCATCTCACGCCGCAGACGCTGTCGGGGCAGATCGGCCAGCTCGAGGACCGGCTCGGCGTGGAGCTGTTTCGCCGCGCCGGTCGCCGGCTCGAGCTCACCGAGGCCGGGCGTCTCGCGCTGTCCTATGCCGACGAGATCTTCCACGTCGGCGGCGAACTCGAAGAGGCGCTGCGCAACTGGCACGCCGAGCGCCCCTTCCTGTTCCGCGTCGGCATCGCCGACGTGGTGCCGAAGTCGATCGCCTACCGGCTGTTGGCCCCCGCCCTCGCGCTGCCCGAACAGGTGCGCATGGTGTGCCGCGAAGACAAGCTGGAGCGCCTGCTCGCGGAGCTGGCGGTGCATCGCCTCGACATGGTCGTGGCCGACAGCCCGATGCCGGCCGGCATGGACGTGAAGGGCTACAGCCACCGGCTCGGAGAGTGCGGCATGAGCTTCCTGGCGGCGCCGGCGCTGGCGGCCTCGCTCGCGGGCGAGTTTCCGCGCCGGCTCGATCGCGCACCGCTGCTGGTTCCCGGCGAGGACAGCGCCGTGCGGGCCCCGCTGCTGCGCTGGCTGCGCGCCGCGAACATCCACCCGCGCGTCGTCGGGGAGTTCGACGACCGCGCGCTGATGAAGGCCTTCGGCCAGGCCGGCGCCGGCGTGTTCGTGGTTCCCGCTGTCATTGCGTCCGAGGTGGAGACGCAAAACGGGGTCGTGGTGGTCGGCAGCACCGAGGCCGTGCGCGAGCGCTACTTCCTGATCACCGTCGAGCGGCGCATCAGCCACCCCGCGGCACGCGTCGTCACCGAGGCGGCGCGCAGCGGGCTCTTCACCGCGGAGCCGCCGCCAGGCCGCTAGCCTGCCAGGCGTTCTCGCGCTCGCCCTCGATCAGCGGCACGAACGGTGCGATCGCCTCGACCATGAAGTCGCGGAAGATGCGGATGCGCGCCGTGGTGCGCAGGTCGATGTGCGACAGCACCCAGAACCCCAGCCGCGGTTCCTCGTGCGCGGCGGGGACGCGGCGCAGTTCGGGTGCCATGTCCCCGAGCGCGCAGGGCAGCTGCGCGAAGCCCATGCCCTGGCGCGCCATGTCCAGCACCACGCTCAGCGAGTTCACGCGGTAGCGCACCGGCATGTCGGGAAAGCCCTTGGCCAGCCACGCCGGCGCCGCGCTGGCCGCCGCCGACCAGCTCCAGGTGATGGCGCTGACGCCGCGCGGGTCCTCGAGGTAACGCGCGTACAGCTCCGCGTCGGCGTAGACGGCGTAGGCGAAGTCCGCGATGTGCTTGCCCACCACGTTGGGCGGCGGCTGGTTCGTACTGCGGAAGGCGATGTCGGCGTCGTGCACCGAGAGGTCGAGCATCTCGGTCGAGGCGATCAGTTCGACCTCGATGTCGGGGTACTGGCGCGCGAAGGCCTTGAGCGGCGGCAGCAGCAGGCGCTGGATGCAGATGTCGACGGCGGTCACGCGCAGCTTGCCACTCAGCTCCTGGCGGTCGGCCTGCACCACGCGGCGGATACTGTTGACCTCGTCGGCCATGTGCTCCGCGGAAGCGAGGATGGTCTCGCCAACGGGCGTGATCAGCCAGCCGCTGGTGGAGCGGTCGAACAGCGTGACGTTCAGTTCCTGCTCCAGGGCCGTGATGCGTCGCGACACCGTGGTGTGGTTGACGTCCAGCTTGCGGGCGGCAGCAGTGACCGAGCCCTCCCGGGCCACCGCGAGGCAAAAGCGGAGGTCGTCCCAGTTGATGTTCTGCATTTTCGCACCTCTTATGTGCCAAAACCTCTATTTCCGTGCGTTCGCGCACAGCCTACAGTGGAGCCGTGTCGAGGGACAAGCGTTGATTCCACCACGGAACATGAGGAGAGCGGCAATGAAGACGATCTACGGCGTGGTTCTGACGGCAGTGGTCGCAGGCATGGCCTCCACCGTATCGGCGGCATCGATGTCCGTGGCCGAGGCGGCCACCGCGTGCAAGACGCAGGCGGCATCGCAGTACGCCGCGGGCGGCAGCCCGGCGCGGGTGAAGTTCAAGGGGATCTACGGCGGCGCCGACAGCCGCAAGGTGCGCATGCAGGTGCTCGCGGCGGACGGCGGCAAGGCCTTCCTCGCGGTGTGCGAGGTGGACGGCCGCACCGGCGACGTCGTCCGGCTGGCCCCGCGCGCTCGCGCCGAGCAGCCCGCGCTGGCGGCAGCCGCTGCCCGCTGATCCGGTCGGGGCCGGGCTTCCGGCCCGGCCCTGCCACCGGCGCGCGACGCCACGCGGAGGCGCGGGCCGTTGTGCAATAATCCGCCGCCGTCACACCCCTGCAGCGGCGCGCGTTCATGTCCGGCACTTCACGAACCAGGATCAGCGGCCAGCGCGTACTCAGCGTGATCCTCGGCGGGGGCGCCGGCACCCGGCTCTACCCGCTGACCCGCGAACGTTCCAAGCCCGCGGTGCCGCTGGCGGGCAAGTACCGCCTGGTGGACATTCCCATTTCCAACTGCCTGAATTCGGGCCTGCGTCGCGTCTACGTGCTGACGCAGTACAACTCGGCGTCGTTGCACCGCCACATCGCGCAGTCCTACCTGCTCGATCACTTCGGCGGCGGATTCGTGCAGATCCTCGCGGCCGAGCTGACGCCGACCACGCAGAACTGGTACCAGGGCACCGCGGATGCGGTGCGCAAGAACCTGCAGCACCTGCTGAGCCACGACTTCGAGCACGTGCTGATCCTGAGCGGTGACCAGCTCTACCGCATGGACTTCCGCCTGCTGCTCGAGCAGCACGTCGACACCGCCGCCGACCTCACCGTCGCGACGCTGGCGACGGGGCGCGAAGCCGCGCCGGCGCTCGGCATCATGCAGCTCGGCGAGGGCAACCGCGTCGCGCGCTTCGTCGAGAAGCCGCGGGATGCCGCGCTGCTCGATTCGCTGCGCGTCGACCCGGCAGCCGTGGCCGGGCTCGGCCCCGGCGCCGGCGAGCGCTTCCTCGCCTCGATGGGCATCTACGTGTTCCGGCGCGAGGCGTTGCTCGGGCTGCTCGACAGCACCGCGACGGATTTCGGCAAGGACATCATTCCGGCGGCGATCCACAGCCACCGCGTGCACGCCTTCGTGTTCGACGGCTACTGGGAAGACATCGGCACCATCCGCTCCTTCTTCGAGGCCAACCTCGACGCCACGCGCGAACTGCCGCGTTTCGACTTCTATAACATGGAGGCGCCGATCTTCACCCACCCGCGCTTCCTGCCGGCCTCGAAGATCAACGGCGCGCAGATCGACCACGCCGTGATCTCCGACGGCTGCATCATCAACCCGTCGCGGATCGCGCACAGCCTGATCGGGATCCGCAGCATCGTGGGGGCGGGCTCCACGCTGCACCGGGTCGTGAGCTTCGGCAGCGACTACTACGAATCGGCGAGCTCGATCCGCGACGCCGCGGCGCGCGGCTGGCCGCGCATCGGCATCGGGGAGAACACGCACATCGCCAACGCGATCATCGACAAGAACGCGCGGATCGGCAGCAACGTGGTGATCTCGCCGGAGGGAAAGCCCGGGAACCTCGAGCACGAGCTCTACTGCATCCGCGACGGCATCGTGGTGATCCCGAAGAACGGCGTGATACCGGACGGGACGCGGATCTGACCTACAGCGGCCGCGTGGCCTTGTCGAGCCACGCCCGGTCGGCGTCGTCCAGCAGCGGTCCGATCGTCTCGCGCACGCGCCGGTGGTAGGCGTTCAGCCAGGCGATTTCCCCGGCCGTCATCAGCGCGGGCGCGATCAGCCCGAGATCGAACGGCACCAGCGTCAGCGCCTCGAAACCGTACATCGCGCGCTCTGCGCCCGGCTCCATCGCGAGTTCCGTGACCAGCACGAGGTTCTCGTGGCGGATGCCGTAGCAACCGGCCTTGTAGTAGCCCGGCTCGTTGCTCACCACCATGCCGGGGCGAAGCGCCGCACCACTCCAGGCCTTGCCGATGCGTTGCGGTCCCTCGTGCACGCTGAGGAAGCTGCCGACACCGTGTCCGGTGCCGTGGTCGTAGTCGAAGCCGGCCTGCCACAGGAACTGCCGCGCCAGCACGTCGAGCTGCGTCCCGGTGGTACCCCTGGGGAAGCGCGCGCGGTCGAGCGCGATGTGGCCTTTCAGCACCAGCGTCGACATGCGCCGGACCTCCTCGCCCGCGTCGCCGATCGCGACCGTGCGCGTGATGTCCGTGGTGCCGTCGAGGTACTGCGCGCCGCTGTCCACGAGGTAGACGCCGTTCATCACCAGCCGTCCGGGATTGGTGTCGGAGTGGCGGTAATGGCACATCGCGGCGTTGGCGCCGGCCGCGGAAATGGTGTCGAAGCTCAAATCCCTCAGCAGCGGGTCGGCGGCACGGAAGGCGTACAGCCGCTCGCACAGCGTCGCCTCGTCGTGCAGGCGTCCCGCCGCGACCTCGGCGTCCAGCCACGCGAGGAAGCGGATCTCGGCCACGGCGTCGCGGACGTGCGCGGCGCGCATGCCGGCGATCTCCGCGGCGTTCTTGCAGGCCTTCGGCAGCAACACCGGATCGGGTGCGGCGATCAGCTCCGCGCCGTGCGCCGCGAGTCGCAGCTGGCACCACGCGTTCGCGGTGTCGGGGTCGGCCAGCACGCGCTTGCCCGCGAGCGTGCGGAACGCCGCGTCCGCCGCGCTTTCGGCGAGCAGCTCGACGTCATCGCCGGTGTGCGCGCTCCACCCCGCGGGAAACTTCAGCGGGTCGGTGAAGAAGCTGAGCCGCCCGTCGGCATAGAGCAGCGCATGGCCGAGCACCAGCGGCAGGTGCGGCACGTCGCTGCCGCGGATGTTCAGCAGCCACGCCACCGAGTCGGCAGCGAACACCAGCGCGGCGTCGGCGCCCTGCGCGGCGATGGCCGCGCCGATCTCGCGGCGCTTGTCCGCGCTGGATTTGCCGGTGTAGCGCTGCTCCATCAGGATCGCGGGATGGCGCACGGCCTGCGGGCGGTCGTGCCAGCACAGGTCGACGATGTTCTGCTCGAGTGCCACCAGTTCGACCCCGCGCCGTGCCAGCGTGTCGGTCGTCTTCTTCTGCCACGTCAGCGTGTGCATGCGCGGGTCGTAGCCGACACGCGCGCCGCGCTCGAGCCGCGTGGCCAGCCAGTGCGCGTGCGGCTCGTCGACGAGGTGGCGATACTCGAACAGTTCCGCCGCGACCTGCTGGCGCACCTGCACGGTGTAGCGGCCGTCGACGAAGATCGCCGCGGCCTCGGGCAGCACGACGACGACCCCGGCAGAGCCGGTGAAGCCGCTGATCCAGCGCAGCCGCTCGTTGCGCGGCGGAATGTACTCGCCGAGGTACTCGTCGGCGCGGGGAACGATCAGCGCATCGAGCGCCCGCGCGCGCATGTGGGCGCGGACCGCCTCGAGACGGGCGCGGATCGTGTCGCTGGTTGTCATCGCTGGGGCTTCCGTTGGACGCGAGGCCGAATTGAATAACAGCCTCCGCCGCCAGCGCAAGGCGGTGCGACGCACTCAGTCCCCGGCGGGGAAGCGCTGCAGGATCGCGCGCGTGAGCGCCGGGTAATCGCCGTCGAAGTGGTGATCGCCCGGCAGCGCCTGCACGGCGACGCCGGCCCGTCCGGCCAGCAGCGGACAGAGCGCTTCGTCCGCTTCCTCGGTGGGGTAAAGGCACAACACCGCGAGGTCGCCGAGGCGGTTCATTTCCGGCGCGAGCGCGTAGGGGGCGGCGTCGCCGCCGCCGAGCCAGTTGCTGATGTGGAACTGGAAGTCCACGCTCCGGGCCGGACTGAGCAGCACGAGTCCCGCGATGGCCGCGCGCACGTCCGGCGGCGCGCGGCTCGCCATGAACGGCAGGACGTCTGCGCCGAGCGAGTAGCCGACGAGCAGCACGCGCGGTTTGCCCCAGGCGCGGGTGTAGTGACGCACGACGCGGGCGAGGTCGGCGGCAGCGACGTCCGGGTTCTTCGCCTCCCAGAAATAGCGCAGCGAGTTCCAGCCGAGCACCGCGATGCCGCGTGTGCCCAGTTCCTCGGCGATGTCGCGGTCGATGTTGGCCCAGCCGCCGTCGCCCGAGACGACGAGCGCGAACCACGGTGCCTTGCCGCCGTCCGGCTGGGGAAGCTCCACGAGCGGCAGGTCCGTGGGTGCGTCCGACGCGGCGGCGCGGGCGCGCAGCGCATCGAGCGCGCGCAGCACCGCCGCCGGCGCGGGATCCGCGCTCGTCGCCCACGGCGCGTTCGTGCGCAGGTCCGCCGGCACGGTCACGGCGGCCTCTGGCGTCCGCCAGCCGATCTGCGCGGCCAGCGCGCCGCAGGGCGCGCGCGGCAGGGTCAGCGCCGCCGGCGGGTGCACGCTGACGCCCGCCGCGAAGAGCCCCGCGCGGCTGCTGGCGAGCAGCAGCGGCAGGAAGGCCGCGCCGCGCCCCACGCCGGCGAGCGCGGGCGGACCGAAGCGCGCGAAGCGGAGCTCCTGTTGCACCTGCTGGGCGTAGACGTCGAACAGCGTGCTCGCCTCGAAGCAGTCGCCGTCGCCCGCGGCCACGTGCGCGAAATAGGCATCGAGATCGACGATGGCAGCGCTGCGCCCGCTGGCGGCAGCCGCGTTGGCCAGCGCATCCGCCGCGGCCGCGCTGCCCCCGTCGGCGAGGATCACCACGAGCCCGTCCTGGCCGCCGGCGACCAGGCGGGTGACGCCGAGATCGGCGAACGCGAAGTCGCGTCCGGGCGGCGCCGGCGTCGACGCCGCGACGGCCGCGGACATCGCGACGGCGGCGAGCAGCTGCAGCAGGGCGAGGCGCGTCATTTCGTGAACACCCCGCGCACGCCGCCGGCGATCAGCGTGGTGATGCGCAGCAGTGCTGCCGGCGTATCGAACGCCGAGGGCAGCGCGATGTAGCGCGGCGACCACTGCGGGTCGTACTTGTCCTTGTAGCTGCGCAGGCCCTGGAAGTTGTAGAACTCGTTGCCGTAGGTGAACACCTGGCGGCCGAGCTTGTGCCAGACCGGCGCGAGCGGGTGGCTCTCGAAGCCGGAGAGCGGGGCCATGCCGAGGTTGAAGCCGCGATAGCCCTGGTCCTTCGACCACAGCATCAGGCTGACCAGCAGGAAGTCCATGGCGCCGGAGGGCGCGTCGTCGGCGTAGCGCATCAGGTCGATCGAGATCTCGTCGCGTCGCTCGGGTCGCCACAGGTTCGCGAAGGCGGCGATCTCGTCGCCGCGTGCGAGCACGGCGACGTCGGTGCGCATCAGGTAGCCGGGGTCGAAGAAGCCGAGCGAGATGCCCTTCTCGCGCGTGCTCTTGGCCGCGAGCCACTGGTCGGAGATCTGCCGCAGCCGGGCGAGGTGCCCGGACACCTCGGCCGCGGGGATGATGCGCAGTTCCCAGCCCTCGCGCTGCAGCCGGTTCAGGCAGTTGCGCATCGAGGCCTTGCCCGAGCCCTTCAGCGAGAAATCCTCGAGCCCGACCACGGCGTCCTCGCCGAGCTTCAGCAGCGTGAGCCCGAGGTCGAGGTACAGCGGCAGCGTGTCCGGTCGCACGCGGTAGAACACGGGCTTCGCCGCGTAGCGATCAGCGGCCTCGCGGAACTGCCAGATCGTCTCGTCCCGAGCGTCGGCGTCACCGCAGGGATCGCCGATCGCGATCCAGAAGCCCGGCGTGCTGACGTAGGCGACGAAGCCCGTGCGCGCGTCGTTCCAGAACAGGTTCTTGTCGCCCGTCAGCGCCAGGAACTGGTTGCTGTCGGCGCTCTGGCTCACCAGGGCGGCGGCCTCGGCGAGTTCGGCCGCGTCGGGCAGGTGCGGGCGGTAGTGGCTGCGCCGCAGCACGAAGTAGGCGAGCACGCCCGCCGCCGCGAGGACCACCGCGAGCGTGCCGCGCAGGAATCGTTCCGCGTCGCCGTAGAGATCGAAGCTGAACCACAGCGCGTGGCTGTAGTCGACGTCGCGGTAGGAGAGGAATCCGACCCAGGTCGCGACGCCGAGGATGCCGGCGATGCCCAGCGCCCAGGGGACCGAGAGCCCGGCCTGGTCGACGCGCGAGAGACGGTAGAACACGCCGCGCGCGGGGGCCAGCAGCGCGAACATCAGCCCGAGGACGATGGCCTCCTCGTAGTCGGCGCCCTTCAGCAGCGAGGCGGCCGCGCCGACGGCGAGCAGCTGCAGCGTCAGGTAGTAGGCGGAGCGCAGCTTGAGCCGCACGCCGCGCGCCAGCACCAGCAGCAGCAGGCCGGAGACGCTGCCGATCACGTGCGAGGTCTCGATGAGCGGCATGGGCACCACGTCGCCCAGCCATTCCAGGCGCTCGGCCTCGCCGGGCAGCGTGCCCGACAGCAGCAGCATCGCGCCCGCGGCCAGCAGCAGCATCGAGTAGAGATACGGCAGGGCCTGGCGCAGGATCTGCCAGGGCACCGCGAGGCTGCGCCGCCACTGCGCGCTCGCGCGCAGCTCGAATGCCAGCAGCAGGGCGCTCGCGGCGGCCAGCGGCAACAGGAAGTAGACGATGCGGTAGACGATCAGCGAGGCCAGCATCTCGCCCGTCGGGTGGTTGCCGGTCAGCAGGAAGATGAACACGCCCTCGAACACGCCGAGCCCGCCCGGCGACTGGCTGAACAGGCCCGCGAGCTGGGCGATCACGTAGGCGTTGACGAACACCGCGAAACCGATGTCCATGTGCTGGCGCAGCAGCACGTACAGCACCGTGGCCGCGAGCAGCAGGTCCGCCGCGCCCACCAGCGACTGCAGCAGCGTTATGCCCGGTCCCGGCAGCGTGACCTCGTGGCCGCGCCAGCGCAGCGTGCGCCGCCCGCTGCACACCAGCAGCCAGTAGGCCGCCAGGGCCGCGATCGCCACGGCGCTCATGACGTGCAGCGATCCGCCGGCGAGGTGCCGGTCGCTGAACTGCTGCAACGGCGCGAAGGCGAAGCTCGCCGCGAGCAGCGTGCCGGCGGCCAGGAAGTAGGTGACGGTGCTCAGCAGCACGACCTGGGCGATCTCGAGGCTGCCCAGCCCCCACCCCGAATAGAAGCGGTAGCGCAATGCCCCGCCCGAGAGCAGCGCGTGGCCGGCGCTGTTGCTGACCGCGAAGCCGGTGAATCCCGCGAGCAGCACCTGCGGCAGCGGCAGCCGGCGCCCGACGTGGCGCAGCGCGATCCAGTCGTAGCCCGCGAGCATCAGGTAGCCGGCCGCGGTGAGCCCCACCGCCGACAGCAGCACGCCCGGCGGGAAGCCGAACACGAGATCGGCGATCTGGTCGGCCGAGTAGTCCCGCAACTCGCGGTGGGTCAGCCACAGGGCGACGGCGATCGCCAGCACCGGCAGCGCGCGGGCGCCATGGTGGAGCAGGGTGATCGTTCTCGCCGTGAAGCTGCGGGTCGTCTCGTCCGTTGCAGTGCTCAATCCGGGTGCCTCGATTGCCGTCCAGTCCCGCGCCGCGGGCGAGTTCCGCCGTCCGGTGCGGGACACGCGGCAGCATATCGACCAGCGCGTCGCCTCCCGGTTCCGTGATCGTCCGGGCTCAGCGATCGATCCCGCCCATGCACAGGTACTTGATCTCGAGGTAGTCGTCCATGCCGTACTTGGAACCCTCGCGCCCGGAGCCCGACTCCTTCATGCCGCCGAAGGGGGCCACCTCGGTGGAGATGATGCCCTCGTTGATGCCGACGATGCCGTATTCCAGTCCTTCGGCGACGCGCCAGATGCGGCCGATGTCGCGCGCATAGAAATAGGAGGCGAGGCCGAAGGGCGTGTCGTTGGCGAGCGCGATGGCTTCGGCCTCGGTGGAGAAGCGGAACACCGGCGCCACCGGGCCGAAGATCTCCTCGCTGAAGACGCGCATGGAGGTCGTGACGCCGGTGAGGATGGTCGGCTCCACGAAGCTGCCGCCCAGGCTGCCGCGGGTGCCCCCGGTGAGCACGGTGGCGCCCTTCGCGACGGCGTCCTCGACGAAGCTCATGACCTCATTCGCGGCGCCGGCGTCGATCAGCGGACCCATGGTCACGCCCTCCTGCGCGCCGTCGCCGAGGCGGAACTCGCGCACGGCGGCGGCGAGCTTCGCGGTGAAGGCGTCGTAGACGCCGTCCTGCACCAGCAGGCGGTTGGCGCAGACGCAGGTCTGGCCGGCGTTGCGGTACTTCGAGGCGATCGCGCCGGCGACCGCGGCGTCCAGGTCGGCGTCGTCGAAGACGATGAACGGCGCGTTGCCGCCGAGTTCCATCGAGGTGCGCTTGACCGTGGCCGCGCATTTCTCCATGAGCTCCTTGCCGACCGGCGTGCTGCCGGTGAAGGTGAGCTTGCGCACCGCGGGGTTGAAGCACAGCTCGTCGCCGATCTCGCGCGTGCGCCCGCCCAGCACGTTGATCACCCCCGGCGGAAAGCCGGCGCGCTCGGCGAGCGCGGCGATCGCGAAGGCCGACAGCGGCGTGTTGTTCGCGGGCTTGCACACCACTGCGCAGCCGGCGGCGAGCGCCGGGCCGATCTTGCGCCCGAGCATCGCGCTCGGGAAGTTCCACGGCGTGATGCAGGCGACCACGCCGATCGGCTGCTTGACCACCACGATGCGCTTGTCGGCGGCGTGCGCGGGAATGGTGTCGCCGTAGACGCGCCGGGCCTCCTCGGCGAACCAGTCGATGAAGTTCGCCGAATACGCGATCTCACCGCGCGCCTCCGCGAGCGGCTTGCCCTGCTCAGCGGTCAGGATGCGCGCC
>CAYXJM010000036.1:0-12319 GCA_964465455.1 uncultured Klebsiella sp. | reverse complement strand
CCTACGAGGTCTACGACATCTGCCCGCTGTGCGAGCGGCTGCAGGCCGCCGGCGTGACGATCAACCGCCCGCCGCGCGACGGCCGCATGGCCTTCGTGCGCTCGCCCGACGGCATCTCGATCGAGTTCCTCCAGCGTGGCGCGCCGCTGCCGGCGCGGGAGCCCTGGCTGTCGATGCCGAACACGGGCAGCTGGTGAGCCCGCCGACGCGGGTTACACTAGCCCCGACACACGACTGCACACGGGATCGACGCGCATGGAGTACTGGTACTGGCTCGTTTTCGGCATGGCGCTGATGGCCGTGGAGATCTTCCTGCCGAGCTTCACGGCGCTGTGGTTCGGCTCGGGAGCGATCGTGGTCGGGCTGTTGCTGCTCGCCTTCCCCGCGCTCGGCTTCGCCTGGCAACTGTTCATCTGGGCGATCGCCTCCAGCGCGCTCACCTGGGCGTGGTTCCGCTTTTTCCGCAACAAGTCGCCCGATCGCACCAAGGCCGGCCTCGGGCGCGAAGCGCTGCTCGGCGAGACCGCGATGGTCGTGCACGCGCCGGTCGGCGACGAGAAGCGCGGCACGCTGCGTTTCGCGACGCCCAAGCTCGGCTCGGACGAGTGGCAGTTCATCTGCACCCAGCCGGTCGCGGTCGGCGACCGCGTGGTGATCGACGACGTCTCCGGCAACACGCTGATCGTCAGCCGGCGCTGAGTTTTGCCGCTCCAGGTTCCATCGCAGGAGGTCTCATGGACAGTCAGTTTCTCGGCATCGTGTTCCTGGTGCTGGTCATCGTCACCGTGGCCAAGGGGGCGCGCATCGTCCCGCAGGGCAGCAAGTGGGTCGTGCAGCGCCTGGGCAAGTACCACGGCACGCTGAACCCGGGCCTGAACTTCATCGTGCCCTACGTCGACACCGTGGCCTACAAGGTCACGACCAAGGACATCGTGCTCGACATCCCCTCGCAGGAGGTGATCACGCGCGACAACGTGGTGATCGTCGTGAACGCGGTGGCCTACATCAACATCGTGCAGCCCGAGAAGTCGGTCTACGGCGTCGAGGATTTCCGCCTCGCGATCCAGAACCTGGTGCAGACCTCGCTGCGCTCGATCATCGGCGAGATGGACCTCGACGACGCCCTGTCCTCGCGTGACCAGATCAAGGCCCGGCTGAAGGAAGCGATCTCGGACGACATCTCGGACTGGGGTATCACGCTGAAGACGGTCGAGATCCAGGACATCAATCCCTCCGAGCGCATGCAGGCGGCGATGGAGGAGCAGGCCGCCGCCGAGCGCCAGCGCCGCGCGACCGTGACGCGCGCCGAGGGCAGCAAGACCGCCGCGATCCTCGAGGCCGACGGCCGCCTCGAGGCCTCGCGCCGCGACGCCGAGGCGCAGGTCGTGCTGGCCCAGGCGAGCCAGCGCGCGATCGAGATGGTGACCAGCGCGGTGCAGGACAAGGAACTGCCGGTGATGTACCTGCTCGGGGAGCGCTACATCCAGTCGGTCAAGGACATGGCCGTCTCCGGCAACAGCAAGCTGGTGCTGATCCCGGCCGACCTGCCCGCCTCGATCCGCGGCATGATCGGCAAGTAGCCCGTCCGCGGGCTAGACCGCGCGCTCCAGGCGGTTCTCGCCCGCGCGGACCGTTTCCGTGTGCGCCGCCGCCACGCGGCTGCGCGGGTCCGCGGGATCGGCCACGAAATGCCACGTGGCCTCCACCCGCTCCGCGTCGAGCAGGATGCTCACGAAGCCCCGGCTCGCGTAGTCCGCGAAGCGCAGGTGCGGTTGCCGCGGGATCGCCGCCTCCATGCGCGCGCGGGCCGCGGGATCACGCCGCGCCAGGTAGTCGCCGAGCGGCTCCGAGGCGATGCCCGGCGTCACGAACTCCACCGCCTGCGCTCCGCGCCCGGTGCGGCCGTCGTAGGCCGCGCGATCGTAGGGATCGGCCGCGACGTCGAGCGCCCACGCGCTGTGGATGTCCCCGCTCAGCACCACCACGTTGTCGATCGCGCCGCGGCGCAGGTGCTCCAGGATGCGCCCGCGCGCCTGCGGGTAGCCGTCCCACTGGTCGGGGTTGAAGTCACCGAGCGGCGAGAACACGACCTGCTGCCCCAGCAGGCGCCAGCGCGCGCCGCGCCGCTGCGAGGCATCCAGTTCCCCGAACAGCCAGGCCTCCTGCGCCGGGCCCAGCAGGTCGCGATCGGGGTGCGACGCGATGTCCCGCGGTGACGCGACCGGCTGTTCGCGCCCCTCGAGCCGCGTGTCGAGCATGATCAGGTCGGCGAGATCGCCGAAGCGGAAGCTGCGGTGGATCGGCGCGTCCGCGGCCGCATCGCGCACCGGCATCCATTCGCGCCATGCCTGCACGGCGGCAGCGCGGCGCGCCGGCCACGGTCCCTCGCGCGCCGGGTCGTGGTTGCCTGCGCCGTCGTGCCAGGCATTGTTCGCCGTCTCGTGGTCGTCCCACACCGCGATGAACGGGTGCGCGCGGTGACAGGCCTGCAGCGCCGGATCGCGGCGATAGAAGGCGTAGCGACGCCGGTAGTCCGGGAGCGTCAGGGTTTCGTGTGGCGGGTCGAGCGGCAGCCGTCCCCCGCTCTGGTCCCCGTACTCGTAGATGTAGTCGCCGAGGTGCAGCACCGCGTCGAGCGGCTCCAGATCGGCGATGCGCGCGTAGGCCGCGAAGCTTCCCTGCTGGCGGTTCGCGCACGCCGCCACCGCGAAGCGCAGGCGCGCGACGCCGTCGCGCGGCAGCGTGCGCGTGCGCCCCGTCGCCGAGCGCCGGCCGCCGGCGCGGAATCCGTACCAGTACGTGGAGCCTGGCTCCAGCCCCTCGACATCGACCTTGCAGCAGAAATCCCGCGCGGCGTCCGCCACGACGCGTCCGCGGCGGACCACGCCGCGCAAGCCGGGTCCGCGCGCCACCAGCCATTCGACCTCCTCGGGACCGGTGGCGCCGTCGAGGCGCGTCCAGATCACGACGCGGTCCGGTCCCGGATCGCCGCTGGCCACGCCGTGCGCGAAGTGCAGCGCGCCGGCCTTGCCCGCGGTCGCGCAGCCGCCAAGGCCGAGCACGGCGCCGAGGCCCGCGCCCGCGACGAAACGCCGGCGGTCGAGCGGCGGCATCAGGCCGCCGTGCCGGCTGCGCGCATCCGGGCGATCTGTTCGGCGCTGAAGCCCGCCTCGGCGAGCACGGCATCGGTGTCTGCACCGATGGCCACCGCGCGCGGCGGGCGCTCGGGCGCGGTGCGGCTGAAGCGCGGCGCGGGTGCCGGTTGCCACGCGCCGTCGTCGTCATAGAACGTGCCGCGCGCGCTGATGTGCGCGTGGCTGGTGACTTCGTCGAAGGCGAGCACCGGCGCGAAGCAGATATCGGTGCCCTCCATGATGCGGCACCACTCGTCCCTCGTGCGCGTGCGGAAGATCGCCGCGAAGCGCTGCTTCATCTCGTCCCAATGGCGCGCATCGTGCTGGTGCGGCAGTTCCGCCGCCGCGAGCCCGAGCTTCTCCAGCAACAGGGCGTAGAACTGCGGCTCGATCGAGCCGATCGAGACGTACTTGCCGTCGGCCGTTTCGTAGACGCCGTAGAAATGCGCGCCACCGTCGAGCATGTTGCTGCCGCGCTCGTTGCGCCAGAAGCCCGACTGGAACGCCCCGTACATCATCGTCATCAGCGTCGACGCGCCATCGACCATCGCGGCGTCCACCACCTGTCCCTTGCCGGAGGACTGCGCCTCGAGCATCGCGCACACCACGCCGAAGGCGAGCAGCATGCCGCCACCGCCGAAATCGCCGATCAGGTTGAGCGGCACCACGGGCTTCTGTCCCTTCTCGCCGATCGCGTGCAGCGCACCGGTGAGGGCGATGTAATTGAGATCGTGACCGGCGGCGCTGGCGAGCGGCCCGTCCTGCCCCCAGCCGGTCATGCGCCCGAACACGATGCGCGGGTTGCGCGCGAGGCAGGCCTCGGGACCGAGCCCCAGCTTCTCCATCACTCCGGGCCGGTAACCCTCGATGATCGCGTCGGCCGACTCGACAAGGCGCAGCACGACGTCGACCGCGTGCGGATCCTTGAGATTGAGCGCGATGCAGCGCTTGCCGCGATTGCCGAAATCGAGCTTCTCGTTCTGCGCCATGCTGAGCATGGTGGCCGACGGACGCGAGACGCGGATCACTTCGGCGCCCATGTCCGCGAGCATCATCGCCGCAAAGGGGCCCGGGCCGATGCCCGCGATCTCTATGATTTTCCTGCCTTGCAGCGGACCCATCGCGCACCTCGTCTGTAGCGTGGAAGAGCAGCGCGGAGTCTACTGCAGCCGGTGCCGCCGGGGCCAATCGCCGCGGCCCGGACCGGGCCGCTAGTCGCCGTCGCGGGATCCCCCGATCAGGCAGTGCTTCGCGTAGCTCGCCGCCTCGTCGGCGCTCCATTGCGCCTTCGGCTTGTCCGCGAGCTTGCGGCACCAGCGCTCGCTCCCGACCTCGGTCGCTTCGACCAGGCAATGCCGGGCGTAGTCCGCGGCTTCGCTCAGGCTCCAGTCGGTCTTCGGCTTCGCGCCCAGCTGGTCGCACCAGCGCGAGCTGCCGACCTCGGGCTCGCAGCCTGCGGCGAGCGCACCGAGCAGTAACAGGGCGCCGGCCCTGATCGCGTCCGTCGTGTTCATCGCATGTCTCCCTGTGGTTGTTGCGGGTGTCAGTGCGCGCCCGCGCCGCCCGCGGCCAGTCGCGCTTCGGCCACGGCGAGGTCGTCCGGCGTATTGATGTTGAAGAACGGATCGAAGGGCGTCGCGGGCCAATCCACGGCGACGTGGCGTCGCGTGCCCAGGAAAGCGCCCGCGCCGCGCATGTCCCGGTGCAGCAACGCCTGTTGCAGCGCCGCGGCGAGATCGCAGGACCAGAGCGCGAACACCGGGTGCACGCGGCCCGCCGAGCGCGCCACCGCCGCTTCGCTGCCCTCGGACTCGGCGCGATGCCGCAGGCGCTGCACGAGGTCGCGCGGGAACCACGGGCAGTCGCAGGCGAAGCTCGCGAGCCATCGGGTTCCGGGCTCGTGTTCGCGCAGGTATTCGAGCGCCGCCAGCACGCCGGCCAGCGGCCCGGCAAATCCCGGCACGGTGTCCGCGATCACCGGCAGCCCGCAGTCGGGCAGGCTGCGCGCATCGCCGTTGAAGCTGAGCAGCAGGGTCGCGGTCTGCGGCGCGGCACGCGCGACGGCGCGCTCCAGCAGGCTCTGACCACCCACGCGCCGCAAGCACTTCTCCCCCTGCCCCAGGCGCCGTCCGCGACCACCCGCCAGCACCACGCCCGCGACCGCCGCGCCGTCGCGCGCGTCACGGAGCGCCGGGCTGGTCACGGCCGCCTCACGACGCGAAGGCACCGTCGCGCGAGCCGCTTGACAGCGGCGACCGGGGCGCGCTCTGATGGAGCCGGGTTTCCATGGAGGGAAGTCTCATGCAACGGATGTGTACCGTCATCGTCCTCGTCGTCACCGTCTGTGCTGCTGCGCCGGCCGCGAACGCCGCGGACAACTGCGCGCGCCTCGAACAGCAGATCCGCACCGTGCAGCAGCAGATGCGCCGCTCCCACAGCGCCGCCCAGGGCAACCGCCTGCGCGCGCGGCTGCGCGGTCTGCGCGAGCGAGTCGCGCACGATTGCCGCTGAGCACGCGTACAGGCCGGAGACCTTCAGCGCAGCCAGTCGCCGCGGCCGTCGAGGCGCTCGGCGGCGCGGGCCACGCCGCGCTCCACCGCGCCCTCGATGGCGAGGCCGAGGCGCTCGCCCAATCCCTTGCGCTCGACGTAGCGGATTTCGAGCACGTCGGAGCCGCGGGCGGACTCCTGGAGCAGCGCGTCGCTGGTCCCGATCGCATCGGCAAGTCCCAGCGCGAGCGCCCGCTCGCCGAACCAGGCTTCGCCCGTCGCGACCTTCTCCATGTCCAGCGCCGGCCGGTAGCGCGCGACGTATTCCTTGAACAGGGCGTGCGTGTCCTCGAGCTCCTCGGTGAACTTTTCCCGCGCCGCGTCGGTGTTCTGGCCGAACACGGTCAGCGTGCGCTTGTACTGCCCGGCGGTGATCAGCTCGTAATCGACGTCGTGCTTCTGCAGCAGGCGATGGAAGTTCGGGATCTGCGCGACCACCCCGATGCTGCCCAGCATCGCGAAAGGCGCCGCGATCACGCGGTCGGCCACGCACGCCATCAGGTAGCCGCCGCTGGCGGCCACCTTGTCGACGCACACCGTGAGCGGAATGCCGCGCTCGCGGATGCGCGCGAGCTGCGCCGCGGCAAGCCCGTAGGCGTGCACCATGCCCCCGCCGCTCTCCAGCCGCACGATCACCTGGTCCGCGGGCTCGGCGAGCGTCAGCACCGCGCTGATCTCCTCGCGCAGGTTCTGCACCGATTGCGCGCGGATGTCGCCGTGGAAGTTCAGCAGGTAGATGCGGCGCGGCGGCTCGGGAGCATCGGCGGCGGGCGCGGCGGACCGCGCCTTGTGGCGTGCCTTTTCGGCCTTGCGGTCGGCCTTGCGCAGCTTCTTGAACTCCTTGCTCTCGAGCGTCGCAGCGCGCAGCGCATCGCGCATCTGGTCGAAGCGATCGTTCAGCTTGCGCACCTCGATGTGGCCGTCCTCGCCGCCACCCCCGCGTGCACGACTGGCCGCGGCCGCGATGCCGATCGCGCAGAACACCACGGCGATCACGACGGTCACCGCCTTGGCGAGGAACAATCCGTATTGCGCTAGGAAATCCCACACACCCTGTGTCTCCGGTCGCCGGGGGTGGGCGAGCCTACCACATTTGTGCCGGCGCGATCGCCGGCGGCGGGCGCGTGATTCAGGCCGAACGCAGCTGCGCGAGACCCTGCTCCGCGAGCGCGACCATGCCGGGATCGGGCGCCTCGCCGTTCTCCAGCGCCGCGAGGTAGTACTCGAGGCAGATCAGCACGTCGGCGAGCACTTCCGCGATGCTCTCGTGCACGCCGGCCGCCTGCTCCGGGCCTGCCCGGCCGAGGGCCTCGAGCATGCCGGCCGCGATGCCCGCCGCGCGCGGGTGCTCCAGCATCAGCAGCGCGCCGCGCACCGCGTTCAGCTGCGCGCCCGACCCCGCGAGCGTCTGCGCGTCGTAACGACTGTCGACATAGGCGTTCACGTCGCGCTTGACGGCATCGAGGCAGTCGCGCGCGCTGCGCAGCGACATCAGCCGCGCCTCCTCGGCGATGTCGCGCGCGGCCACTCGCTCGGCGGAGGCCGGGGCACCGCGCCGCGCGGCCGACCCGCCCTGGTCGCGCACACAGGCGGCCAGCGCCGCTTCCGTCTGCACGATGGCATCGGCCACGTCCAGCAGCCCGTCCTTGCCGAGCGCCGCACCGCCGGCGCGGACGCGGTCGAGTGCCTCCACCTCGCGCCCCAGCAGCGCCGCCGCGCCGGGCAGACCGCCGCTCGCCAGACGCTCCTGCACCCGCGCCAGCGTCTCGCGCACGCCCCCGAGCGCGTGGGCGGGCACGTCGCCCTTCGCGGCCAGTTCCTCGAGTTCATCGCGCGCGGTGCGGAATTCGCCCTGCACGGCGGCGACCATCGCCTCGACCGCTTCCTGCGAGACGCCGAGCAGGCGTTCCCGCTCCTGCGCCAGTTCGGCGTCCCCCAGCGCCGCGGGAATGCCGGCAAGGGCACGGATCTCGCTGGCGCGCGCGCCGTCGCCCGCGCGCGACACGAGCCCCAGCATTTCCTCGCGCCACTGCGGCGACAGCGGCGCTCCGCGCTGCTCGGGATGGCGCAGGAAGTCGCGAAACACCGTATCGCCGCGACTGAGCGCGCGCAGCCGTGCGCGGCCGGGCAGCAGCGCGCCGGTGGCGAAGCCGTCGAGCACGCCGCCGAGCAGCCACCAGTACTCGCCCGCGGCGCCGCCGCCGGTCAGGCCGAGCATGCGCTCGGCGGCGCGCTGCATCAGCCGCAGGTGGATCGGGTCGCCGTGCCCGCGGATCACGCCGAGCAGCCCCACCTGGTAGAGGTGGCGCAGGCGGCGCGGCAAGTCGGCGTCGGCCGCGCGCGCCGGGCCCGAGGCCTGCGCGGGGCAGTGGCAAGCGGCCGTGGCGCACTCCGGCTGGAAACCGGTCTCGGGCAAGGCCGGCAGCGACTGCAGCGCGCGCATTGCGTTGATGTCTTCGAGCAGCAGTTCCGGCACGACGCGCTCGTGCCCGGCCAGGTACTCGGGATAGCGCGCCAGGACCTGCAGCGCGCGCGCAACGGTATCGAGCGCCGCGGCGTCCTCCGCGCGCGGCGCGTCGAGCACCGCGGCGATCTCGCGCGCCAGTTGCGCGGCGTCGGCGAGCTCCAGCAAGCGCAGCACGCCGTCAGCCTGCCGCAGCGCCGCCGCGCAGGCGGCACGGGCCTGGCCGTCGCTGTCGGGCTGGATCGCGAGCGCGAAATCGGCCTGCGCCTGGCGCAGCAGGCGCGACAACTCGGGTCGCACGATATTCAGCGAGGCTGGATTCAACACTGGCTTGACGGACACCCGGTCACCCCTCAGGAATTCGGCGCGCCCGGCAGCGCCGCCGGCGGCACCGGCTCAGTATAGACGCTGAAGACCGGGCACGGCCGGGCGCGCTATTCCTCGCCCGCGGCGCTCCAGAGGCACTTGCCGCCGCTAGCCTTCGCGATCGCGGCGAGGCGCTCGCGGTGGCTCTCGAGCTCCGCGGCGGAAGCCCTGATCACGCGCAGCGGCGCCCGCGACTGCGGCAGGCGCACCACCTGGATCTCTCCCGAGAAGCCCTGCGCCGCGCTGTCGCTGTCGCCGCCCAGCGCGAGCGCGGTCTGGCCGCCGGTCATCTGCAGGTAGACGTCGGCGAGGATCTCCGCGTCGAGCAGCGCGCCGTGCAGTTCGCGCTGGGAGTTGTCGACGAAGTAGCGCTTGCACAGCGCGTCGAGGCTGTTCTTCTGTCCCGGATGGCGCGCGCGCGCCAGCGCCAGCGTGTCGGTGTGGGTGCAGCGATCCGCGATCCGGCCGTAACCCGGGCCGAGCAGCGCGAGCTCGTTGTCGAGGAACCCGAGGTCGAACGGGGCGTTGTGGATCAGCAGTTCGGCGTCGCTGACAAAGGCCAGGAACTCGTCGACGATCTGGGCGAACGTGGGCTTGTCGGCCAGGAACTCGGTGGTGATGCCGTGCACCTCGACGGCGCCCTCGTCGACCGCGCGCCCCGGATTGACGTACTGGTGGAAGTGGCGCCCCGTCAGGCGGCGGTCGACCAGTTCGACCGCGCCGATCTCGATGATGCGATGGCCCTGGCTGTACTCGAGCCCGGTCGTTTCGGTGTCCAGCACGATCTGGCGCATCAGCCGCCCTCCACCGCGAGGCGGTCGGCGAGCTCGTCGATGCCGCGGTTGGCCAGCGCGTCGGCGCGCTCGTTCTCCGGATGCCCGCTGTGCCCGCGCACCCAGTGCCAGTCGACCGCGTGGCGCGCGGCCTGCTCGTCGAGCGCCTGCCAGAGGTCGGCATTCTTCACCGGCTGGCGGTCCGCGGTGCGCCAGCCGCGCTTCTTCCAGTTCTTCAGCCACTCGGTGATGCCGCTGCGCACGTACTGCGAGTCGGTGTAAAGATCGATGCGGCACGGCTCGCGCAATGCCGCGAGCGCGCGGATCGCGGCCGTGAGCTCCATGCGGTTGTTCGTGGTGTGCGGCTCCCCGCCGTAGAGCTCGCGCTCCGTGCCGGCGTAGCGCAGCAACGCGCCCCACCCGCCCGGACCGGGATTGCCGCGGCAGGCGCCGTCCGTGAATATCTCGACGTGTTTCATCAGGCTCGCGCTTTCAGTGGATCGTGGTGTCGCGCGCGCTCGGCGTGGCCAGCGGCACCGAGCCGAGGCGCGGGCGCACCCGGCGCAGCAGCGGCCTGACGGGCGTCAGGGGACTCAGCTGCTTGCGCGCGTGGATCAGGTAGACGCCCCCGCACGGCAATGACCAGCGCGCGGCGGCGCGCTCGATCCGTGCCAGGCGCGACAGCGTCGGCGCATGATCGAGCGGCAGGGAGTGGAAGCCGCACTGCACGTCGTCGACCGCGAAATCGAGCAGCGCCAGCCAGTCCTTCACGCGCCGGGGCGCCAGCGTGGCGCCGCCCCAGACCGGGTGCCCGAAGCGGCGCGTCGTAGCGGCACGCAGGCCGAACAGGCTCCACGGGTTGAAGCCCACGATCAGCAGGTGCCCGTGCGGCACCACCACGCGCGCGGCCTCGCGCAACAGCTGGTGCGGCTGCGCGCTGTACTCCAGCACGTGGTGCAGCACCGCGACGTCGACGCTGTCGGGCTCGATCGGCAGGTGCTCCGGCTCCGCGCAGGCGCTGGGGCCGCGGGAATCGGCGAATCGGCCGAGCGTGAACTTGTGGCGGATCATGCTGCTGTCGTACAGCCGCACGCGGTCGCTGATGCCGAGCTGCATCAGGTGGAAGCCGTAGAGGCCGGGCAGCTTGGTCTCGAGCAGGGCGCGCTCGGCCGCGAGCACGTGCCTGCCGAGGTCGCCGTCCAGCCAGTCGGCAAGGGCGTGCCAGCGCTGCTCCGGCGTGTCGGTGCTTGGTCGATTTTCCATTCTGATCAATCGCTTGCGTCCCGGCGCGCGGGGCGCTCGGCGGGTTGGCTATATCGCCCGGGCAATATATCATGGGCCGCCCGGTCACGGATTAACCCCCGCAGCATGATCCAGGCGCATCCGGTTCAGGCGTTCAGCGACAACTACATCTGGCTGCTCGAGGCAGGCTCGGAGACGGGCTTCGTGGTCGATCCCGGCGATGCCGCACCGGTGCTGGCGGCGCTCGCTTCGCGCGGACTGCAGCTCGGCGGCATCCTCGTCACGCAC
The DNA here is from genome assembly GCA_964465455.1 of uncultured Klebsiella sp. Lineage (GTDB taxonomy): Bacteria > Pseudomonadota > Gammaproteobacteria > Pseudomonadales > UBA5518 > UBA5518. The sequence continues at coordinate 1,503 of CAYXJM010000036.1, read as the reverse complement.
CATCACGCGGACCATGTCGGCGGCGTGGCCGAGTTGCTGCGTTGCTGCGGCGAGGTGCCGGTCTACGGGCCGCGCGGCTCTCCCGCCGGCGAGATCACGCATCCGCTCGACGACGGCGACCGCATCGGCGTGCTGGGATGCGTCGCCGAGGTCCTCGCGGTGCCGGGTCACACCCTGGACCACATCGCCTATTTCCTCGCCGAGCCGCACGGCGCCGCGCCCCTGCTCTTCTGCGGTGACACGCTGTTCGCCGGCGGTTGCGGACGCGTCTTCGAGGGCAATCCGCGCATGATGCACGCCTCGCTCGCGCGCCTCGCCGCGCTGCCTGCCGCGACGCGCGTGTTCTGCGCCCACGAGTACACACTGTCGAACCTGCGCTTCGCGTGCGCCGTGGAGCCGCGCAACGCGCAGCTGCTGCGTCGCCGGCAGGAGGCCGAAGCGCTGCGCGCACGCGGCGAACCCACCGTGCCCTCGACGCTCGCGCTCGAGCTGGCCACCAACCCGTTCCTGCGCTGCGGCGACGCGGCCGTGCGCGCGGTCGCCGCGGAGCGCTGCGGCATGGAACTTGCCGATCAATCGGAGGTCTTTGCCGTGGTCCGCTCCTGGAAAGACGACTATCGCTGATGCCACCGCACACTCACACCGCCAAGCCCCCGTTCACCCGCGCCGCACGCCATGGCCTGTGGCGCATCGCACTGGCCACACTGGTTCTCGGCGGCTGCGCAGGCCCGAACCCGAACCTGTCCGGCCCCGGTGCGCCGGGACGCGACGACGCCAGCATGTACAGCGAGCTCAACTACTGGCCCCTGCAGGATCCCGCGCAGGACGACGGCAAGCTCTGCGTGCCGGCATCGCTGATCGGGCTGGACGACGACGTCGGGGGAGAAGACGACCTGTGGGCCCGGGTCCGGGCCGGATACGGGCTGGAGGGCGATGTCGACGAGCGTCGCGTCGGCGAGTACGTCGATACCTTCGCAGACAAGCAGCGCCTGTTCGACCGGCTGGGCTCGGACGCCTCGCCGTTCCTGCACTACGTCGTCGAGGAGCTCGAGCAGCGCAACATGCCGCTCGAGATCGCGCTGCTGCCGATCATCGAGAGCGGCTACAACCCCGCGGCCGTGAGCCCGGGCCAGGCCGCGGGCCTGTGGCAGATCGTGCCGGGAACGGCCTCGACGATGGGCCTGCAGCGGAACGGCTGGTACGACGGGCGCAAGGACGTCGTCGCCTCGACCGAGGCGGCGCTCGACTACCTCGAGGAACTGCACAAGCGCTTCGACGGCGACTGGTACCTCGCTCTCGCCGCCTACAACACCGGCGAGGGCATCGTGCAGCGCGCCATCGAGCACAACCGCCGGCTCGGCAGGCCGACCGATTACTGGTCGCTGCCCTTGCCGGCGCAGGCGTGCAACTACGTGCCGAAACTGCTCGCGCTGTCGCGGGTGCTGGAAGCGCCGCAGGACCACGGCATCGCGCTGTCGCCGATGCCCAACCAGGCACCGGTGG
>CAYXJM010000035.1:0-12377 GCA_964465455.1 uncultured Klebsiella sp. | reverse complement strand
GCGATTTCGGCAACACGCGTAGCCGCCGCACAGGGATGTGCCAGGCGGCGGCCGCGCGCGGTGCGGCTTCACCCCTCGGCGCGCCTGGCACCAGGGCGTTGGCCGCCCAGGCGCTACCCGGGCGGCAGGGTGCAGCTCAAACGGAATCGGTGACGAAGAACTCCGCGGCGTACTTGCGGTACTGGTGGATGGGGCCGTCGCCGGCGCAGAGGCGCGGCTTCGGCAGGTGGCGCTTGAAGTTCAGCACGGCGAGGTCCTGCTCGACCTCGAACACGAAGCGCTCGGTGAACGCCTTGCCGATCGCCTCGTTGACCTCGGCCGAGCCGCTGTCGCGGAGGTAGAGCCGCGAGTGCAGCACGAAGCGCTCGTCGTCGATCGGCGTGAACGTGTTGTAGAACTGCGTGGCGAAGGCGGTGCCCTCGAAGATCTGCGCGTTCATCGTGATGCCGGTGAAGTCGCTGCGAAAGCCGGTCAGCCCCGCGTCGGTCGTGGCCGGGTCCGCGAGGTATTCGACGCACATGCCGTAAGGCGTGCGCTGCACGGATTTCAGCTCGGGCGCGCCGCCGCCGTTGTGCAGGTACACGATGTGCGGGCCGTCGAACAGGTTCTCCAGCATGTCGCGCATCGGGCAGGTGGTGGTCCACTCCTTCACGCCGTAGAACACCCAGCCGTCCTGGCCGCGCGAGAGCGGCGATTCGAAGGGCTCGAACTCCGGGGCGTTGCCCCGCGGGTGGTACCACATCAGCACCATGCCATCGAGCTCGCGCGTCGGATGCAGCTCGAGGCTCGCGCCGCCGGGCGGCAGCGCGGAGTAGGGGATGTGCGCGCAGTTGCCGCTCGCGGCGTCGAATTCCCACTTGTGGAACGGACAGACGATGCGCCCCTCGCGCAGGCAGCCGTCGTGCGAGGCGAGGTGCGCGCCCATGTGCGGGCAGAAGGCGCCGGCGACCTGCGCGCGGCCGCCGGCGTCGCGGTACACGATGAACTGGTCGTTGAACCAGCTCACCGGCAGCAGGGAGCCGGCGCGGAGCTCGTCGCTGTCCGCGACACGGTACCAGCCCTTGGGAAAGCCCTGGGCCGGCGCGCGCAGGCGCATCGGCAGGGGTTCGAAAGTGCTCATGCGGATCGCGTCTCCAGAAAGTTTGAATTCACGGCGGCTCACGCGCCGCCAGCCGTTCCTGCAAAGCCGTTCCAGGCCAGCACTTCGGCGACCGGCCGGCGCCAGGCCGGCCTGAAGTCGGTGCCCAGCGTCCAGGCCACCGGGAACAGCCCCGCCTGGGTGTAGTGCTCCGGAATGCCGAGCAGCCCTGCCATCTCGCGTTCGCGGTGCAGGTGTCCGGTGGTCCAGCAACTGCCGAGGCCGCGCGCGCGCAACGCCAGCATGAAGCTCCAGCCCGCCTGCACGATGGAGCCCCACATGCTCGCCTGCTGGAACACGCCGGCCCCCTCGGGGCGGCCCGCGAAGACCGGCACGACGAGCACCGGCACTTCGGCCATGTGGTCGCGCAGGTACTGCACCGATTCGCCGATGGCCTCGAAGCCCGGCACGTGCGCGCCGGCGTAGTTGCTGCCGGTCGCCGCGCCGAGCGAGCGCACGTAGTCGGCGAGCGCGTCGTCGTAGATCCGCGCCATGCGCGCGACGGTCGCGCGGTCGTCGACCGCGACGAAGCGCCAGGTGTTCATGTTCGAGCCGTTGGGCGCCTGCAGGGCGAGCCCGATGCACTCGGCGACGATCGCGCGCGGCACCGGCCGCGAGAGGTCGAGGCGCTTGCGCACGGCGCGCGTGGTGGCGAGCACCTCGTCCGGCGTGAGGTTCAGCATGCCGGCCGCGCTCCTCAGGCCGCGGGGCTCAGCATCCGGCCCGGGAGCGCCTGCGTGAAGGCGCCGTTGTCGAAGGTCGGCACGCCGTTGACCAGCGTGAGGCGCATCGGCGCGGCGTCGCGGGTCCAGCGCCAGATGAAGCCGCCGTCGCCGTTCGGCACGTCGTAGACCTTCTTCTTCGGGCGCGTGGCGATCTCGTCGAGGTGGAACACCGCGATGTCGGCGCGCTTGCCCACCTTCAGCTCGCCGCGGTCCTTCAGGTTGAAGTGACCGGCGAGCTTGCCCGTCATGCTGTGGATCGCGTGCTCGAGCGAGATCGCGCCGAGCTCGCGCGCGTACTTCGTGATCAGCTCCAGGTTCTCGCCGGCGCCGCAGAGCATCTGCCCGTGCGCCGGCGCGTCGTTGATGTTGCCGACGCTGTAGGGATCCTTGATCAGCCGCACGATCATCTCCTCGTCGAGATCGAAGGGCGCCATCTGCACCGTGGACTGGATGCCGTTGTTGATCAGCCACTCGGCCATCGCGTCGGAGTGGTGCACGCCGAGCTGGCGTGCGTACTCGGCGAGCGTGATGCCCACCGGGCCGTGGTTGTTGTCCGAGTTCTCGAGCAGCAGCCGGTCCGGGTTCTTCATCGGTGCGTGCTCCCAGGCCCTGGTGTCCCAGGACTCGCGCGCACGCGCGCGCCACGCCGGATCCCTGAGCAGCGCGAGCTTGCCGGCCTCGGTCTGCTCCAGCACGACCTCGTGCCAGACGTAGTCGTTCGACTGCGCGAAGATCAGCGAGCGGTTCACCGACAGCACGCTGGTGAGCCCGGTGTGGGCGAAGCCGGTCCAGAAGTCGAGGCCGTCCTTCTTGAACTGCTCGTGCAGCTCGATCATCGGGCCCTGGATGAACTTCTGGAACATCAGCGTCGGCACGCCGCCCCACTGCACGCGCACCTTCTTGCCGGCGCAGAGCCGCGCGAGCCGCGCGGTGTTCTCCGGGGCGGTCATGCGCATGAAAGTGTCCAGCACCACCTGCAGGCTGCTGCCGGGGTGACGCGCCAGCACGTCGATCAGCGCCACGAACTCGGCGTCGTCGGCGTGCAGGGTGGGCACCGGGCGGTCGTTGCCGTCGTGGTCCAGCAGGTTGGTCGAGAGCCCCATCGCGCCCGCGGCCATCGCGTCCTCGAGCAGCGCGACCATGCGCGCGACCTCCGCGGGCGTCGCGGCGCGTTCCCAGGCCGCCATGCCCATTGCCGCGAGACGGATCGCGATGTGACCGACGAAGGCGCCGTAATTGCAGGCGACGCGCGTGTTCTTCTCCAGCGACTGCCGGTACTCGGACCAGCTGCGCCAGTTCCAGGGCAGTTCCTTCAGGAAGGGCTTCTCCGGAATGTCCTCGAAGAACGAGAAGATGTAGACCATCTCGCCGCGCACCGCGGGGTCCTCGTGCACCGGCGCGGCCGAGAAGCCGCAGTTGCCCATGATCGTGGTCGTGACGCCGTAGCCCGGCAGCGGGTCCATGTCGGGCTGCCACCACATGGTGCCGTCGAAGTGGGTGTGGCTCTCGATGAAGCCGGGCGTCACGTGGCAGCCGCTCGCGTCGACGACGCGCTCGCCGGCCGCGGGTTGCAGCCCCGGCGCGATCTCCGTGATCACGCCGTCGCGCACGCGCACGTCGGCGGCGAATGCCGGCGCACCGGTGCCGTCGATCACCGTTCCGCCCCTGATCAGCATGTCGTTCATCGCTCCTCTCCTCGTGATGTCCCCGGCGCGTGCCCGCGCCGCGACCGCGTGGTCGCGCCGGCGCGCAGCGTCCGGATGTGAATGTGGCGGACTCTATCCCGTGGGCGGCACGGAAAACAGTTCCGCCGGATTGCGATCCGTTCATGAATGCGCGCACCACGTCGTGCGTGCGGCCGCGGCTGCCTCCGCCGCGGCCGTGCGGCTATACTGCGCCGCAAATTCCAGGTCGCGTGCCCGTGCAATCCCCGTTCGACGTCCCGTCCGAAGCGATCGCCTTGCCGTCCGCCGAGCCCCGGTTGATCGCGGTCGAGCGCGGCACGTACCGTACGCCGCTGCCGGCGCCGCGGGCGCCGACGCGGTGGCAGCGCCTCGGCTGGGCCGCGGCGCGGCTCGCGTTCCACGCCTACGTGGGCTTCGCGCTCTTCAGCGTCGTCGGGGGCTTCGTCACGGCACCCGTGATGACGCAGCTGTTCTTCGGCGACTGGCGCTTCTGGCGCCACTGGCGGCAGGGGGCGGCGCTGTTCCCGCACGGCTGGCGGCTGCTGTTGCTGGTGCTGCGCGGAGAGGGTGCGTTCATGCTCGGCGTGCCGCTGGCGAGCGCGCCGCTGTCGCGGCCGGCGCGCGGCGCGGCGGAGCTGTCGGCGGCGTGGCCGCACGGCAGTTCCTGCGGCGGCTGCCGGCGCTGCTGCCAGGTCAAGTCGAGCTGCTGCCCGATACTCGAACCCGACACCGGGCGGTGCGGCGGCTACGACTCGTTCTACTGGCGCTACTTCAACTGCGGGCGCTTCCCCTCCGCGCAGGCCGAGATCGACTACTACGGCTGCCCGAAGTGGACGATCCCTTCGCGCGAGGTCGCGCGCTGACCGCGGCGGCAGCGACCCGCCTCCGCGCGCGTGGCGCGGACGCGAGCCGGCGCAGCCGCGCGATCTCGGCCACGAAGGTGTCGGCGATCAGCCGTACGTCGGGCACGCGGCGGCGGCAGGCCAGCGCGCCGAGGCAGAGCCGGTCGCCTGCGCTCATCACCGTGAGGTTCAGCCCCGATCCCAGCTGCAGCGGCCCGAAGGGATAGATGCGCTGCACGCGGGCGCCGGCGCAATAGAGCGCCTGCCGCGGTCCCGGCAGGTTCGAGACCACGAGGTTCCACGGTACCGGCAGGCGGTCCGGCAGCGTCGAGGCGGAGTAGGTCGTGAACAGCGTCGACCACATGCCGGGCGTTGCCACGCTGAGGAGCAGGTCCGCGCTCTGGCGGAACACGTCGCTGCCGTGGCTGCGGTGCTCCTGCTTGGCGCGCGAGGTCGCGGCGTTGATCGTCTGCAGCCGCGCCACCGGGTCGGTCTCGTGCACGGGCAGCCGCGCGAGGATCATCGACACGCGGTTGCCCACCCCGGCGTCGCCCGCTCCTTCCTGCCTCACGGTGACGGGCACGGTGGCGATCGGGTCCTCGGCCGGCAGCGCGTTGCGCGCGAGCAGCCACGCGCGCAGCGCGGCCGCGCTGGCCGCCAGCACGACGTCGTTCACGGTGGTGCCGAAGGCGTCGGCGATGGCGCGCACGTCGGCGAAGGCGACGTCCGCCATCGCCACCGCGCGCCGCCGGGACACGCGGCCGTTGAGCGGTATCGCCGGCGCGGCGAATACCCGCGGCGCGTCCGCGGCCGCCGGGGCACGCGCGGCGGCGGCTTGGTGCGTGCGTGCGCGCAGCAGCGAGCCGCCGATCTCCCCCACGGTGCGCAGCGCCTGCAGCGGCCGCAGCAGCAGCGAGCGCGCATCGGCCAGCGCCATCGCGCCGAGCGACGGCTCGGCATCGGCAACCCACTCGTCCGGCGCGGATTCGCCCGGGCGCCCGCGCGGCGAGGGGTCGAGCAGCACGTCCATCAGCTGCACCAGCCGCACCCCGTCCATGGCGGCGTGGTGCACCTTCACGATCAGCGCGACGCCGCCGCCGCGCAGGCCCTCCACCACGACCATCTCCCACAGCGGCCGCGAGCGGTCGAGCAGTTGTTCCGCCACCTCGCCCGCGAAGGCCTCCAGTTCGCGCATGCCGCCGGGGGCGGGCAGTGCCGCGCGCCGCAGGTGGTTGTCGAGGTCGAAATCGGGGTCTTCCAGCCATTGCGGTTCCGCGATCCGCAGCGGCCCTTCGATCACGCGGCGGCGGAAGGGCTCGATCAGGTGCAGGCGCGCGGCGAGCGCACTGCGCAGGCGCTCGTAGACCGGATGCGGCGGCTTCCCGAGCAGCAGCACGCCCATCGTGTGCATCGGCATCTCGGGCGTCTCGCCGGCGAGCAGGCCGGCATCCATGTTCGGTATCCGTATCATCGCGATCGGTCCTCCGGTCGGTGCTGTCGGGACGCGGACCGGGTTATCCGGCGGGCGTGAAGTGCAGCGTCTCACCCGGGCCGGGACGCACCTGCACGCGCCGGCCGGCATGATCCTGCGCCAGCATGGCCTGCACGATGGCGCGGTCGCCGGCGGCGGTGCAGGCCACGAAGCGCTCGCCGGCGTCCGTCTCGCCGAGCACCACGGCCTGTGCGGGTTCGTTGCCGGCCCAGTTCACGGTCCAGCTGACGATGCGGCCCGACTCCGGGGCGGCGCACAGGCGCTTGCGCGCGACGGGCTCGCCGGCGACCGCGGTGTCCGCGTGGCGCCAGTCGGTCGGGCCCGGCCGGCAGGAGTAGATGCCGGCGGCGTGCTTCGACAGCATGCCGCCGTTCGCGGTCACCAGGCCGAAGGCCCCGGGTTCGCGGCGCAGCCGCCACACCATCTCGGCGATGCCGTGCATCGAGTAGTTGTTGCCGGGGCCGCCGAAGAAGGGCAGTCCTCCCGTCAGCGTCAGCGCGCGGCTGCCGTCGTCGGGCAGCCCGAGGTGTTGCGCGATGGCGCTGACCGCGCAGGGGAAGCAGCTGTAGACGTCGATCGGCCCCACGTCCGCCACGGTGCGCCCCGCCATCGCGAAGGCCCGCTCGAGCACGGCGCCGGCCACCGGTGCCGCGCCCGGGTCGGCGCGCTCGCTCAGGCAGCATTCGGCTCCCTCGGCCATGCCGTGCAGGAACACCCAGCGCTCGCGCGGAATGCCGAGCGCGCGCGCCCTGTCGACGCGGGTGAGCAGCAGCGCCGCGGCCTGGTTCACGCCGTCCTGCGCGACCATGCGCTTGGTGTAGAGGTGTGTCATCGGGGCGGCGGCGAGGATTTCCGCGGCCGATTGCGCGCCGGGGAACTGCGCGTACGGATTGGCGGCGGCTACGGCGCTGAACGAGGCCATCAGCGCGGCCATGCGCTCGCGCTGCGCGGCCGTGGAGCGGCCCGCGGCGTGCGCGCGCGCCTGCTCGATCAGCGTGTAGAAATACGCCGGCGCCAGCAGACCGTTGTGCAGTTCCTGCGAGGTGTAGAGATCCGGCCCGCAGCCGCGGTCGTCCAGCGGCTCGTCGAATTCCTCGCTCCAGTCGAGCGCGTGGCCCTGGCGCTCGGCCTGCCGCTGGTTGCGGATCGCCTCGGCGCCGGCGAAGAGCACCACCTCGCGCTCGCCGCGCGCGATGTCGGCGGCGAACTCGATCAGGCGCGATTGTGGCTGGTTCCCGCCGACCTCGGTGTAGATGCGGCTGCGCGGGTGGGCGCCGATCGCGCGCGCGACCGACTGCGGCGGGTTGTTGCTGCGGCCGAAGGGGCAGGACCACAACGGCGAGGAGTCGGCGAAGAAGCGCACCACGGCGACGGTGTCGATGGCCCCCGCAAGCCCGGCACCGCCGGCGTCGGCGAGGGCCGCGGCGGCGGCGCGCGCCGCCAGGCGCGATGGCGATTCCGCGGTGGCGCCGCGTTCGACGTACTGGCCGGCGCCGACCAGTACAGGGGTGTGGCCCGGGATGTCTTGCACGCGAGGTCCTCCTTGCCCGGCGGCGCGGTGACGGCGCTCCCGGTTGCCGGAAGTGTAACCAAAAAGGGCGGGCGGCGCGGAGCGGCGACGCGGCCGCCATGCGCGCCGGCGGCTAGGCGTGGTAATCGAGCAGGCGCACCGGCCGGCGTTTCGCGCCCCAGGTGCCGGGGGCGTCGTCGAACAGGCCCGCGCAGACCGTGCCGCAGTCGCGACAGCGGCCGCCGGGCCCGAGATTCCACCCGGTGATCCGGTACCAGTCGCGCCCGATCAGCCGCGCGCCGCAGCCGTGACAGCAGGTCGCGCCGTGCGCCTCGTCGTGCACGTTGCCGGTGTAGGCGTAGCGCACGCCGTTGCGGCGCGCGATGTCGTGCGCCCGCACCAGCGTGCTGCGCGGCGTCGGCGGGAGGTCGCGCATCTTCCAGTCGGGGTGGAAGGCCGTGAAATGCCACGGCACGTCGGGGCCGAGGTTTGCCACGACCCACTGCGTCATCTCCTCGATCTCGCGCTCGGAGTCGTTCATGCCGGGAATCAGCAGCGTCGTGAGCTCCAGCCACACCGACGTCTCGTGCCTGAGGTAGAGCAGCGTCTCCAGGATGGACTCGAGGTGCGCGCCGCAGAGCTTGTGGTAGAAATCCTCCGTGAAGCACTTCAGGTCGACGTTGGCGGCGTCCATGTGGCGGAAGAGCTCGGCGCGCGGCGCCGGCGTCATGTAGCCCGCGGTCACCGCGACCGACCTGATGCCCGCCTCGCGGCACGCGGCGGCGACGTCGACCGCGTACTCGAGGAAGATCGCCGGGTCGTTGTAGGTGTAGGCCACGCTGCGACAGCCCAGTTCCTGCGCCGCGCGCGCGATCGTCTCGGGTGTCGCGGCATCGGCCAGCGTGTCCCATTCGCGCGACTTGCTGATGTCCCAGTTCTGGCAGAACTTGCAGGCCAGGTTGCAGCCCGCGGTGCCGAAGGACAGCACCGGCGTGCCGGGCAGGAAGTGGTTCAGCGGCTTCTTCTCGACGGGATCGACGCAGAATCCGCTGGAGCGGCCCCACGTCGTGAGCACGACGGCGCCGTCCTGGTTCCCGCGCACGAAGCACAGCCCGCGCTGGCCGGGGTGCAGCTTGCAGAAGCGCGGGCACGCGTCGCACTGCACGCGTCCGTCGGGCAGCCTGTGCCAGTACTGGGTCGGGAAGGCGGAATCGAAGCGCTCGGTTTCTTTCATGCGGCATTGGAACGCGACCGGGTGCGCGAGTTCAGTCCGCGGCGCTTGAAAATGTCCGGCGAGGGGCGCATCTTGGGCAGACCGGTGATGGAGGACGTTGCATGAACGCGGTGCGCAAACCGGCGGTCGCGGGCCTGTTCTATCCGGCGGATCCCGAGACCCTGCACGGCGAGGTGCGGGCCTTGCTGCACGCCGTGCCGGCGGGCGGCGCAGCCCCGAAGGCGATCATCGTGCCCCATGCGGGTTATGTGTATTCGGCGCCGGTGGCCGCCTCGGCCTATGCCCGGCTGGCGCCGGCGCGCGGGCGCGTGGAGCGCGTGGTGCTGCTCGGCCCCTCGCACCGCGTCGCGTTCCACGGCCTGTCGGTGCCGAGCTGCGAGTGCTACGAGACCCCGCTCGGACGCATCGAACTCGATCACGCCGCGATCGCCGGCCTGTCGGCGTTGCCGCAGGTGGTGTGCCTTGACGCGGCCCACGTCCGCGAGCACAGCCTGGAGGTGCACCTGCCGTTCCTGCAGGAAGTGCTCGGCGATTTCGCGCTGGTGCCGCTGGTGGTCGGCGACGCTTCGGCCGAGGAAGTGGCCGAGGTGCTCGAGCGGCTATGGGACGGTCCCGGGACACTGGTCGTCGTGAGCACCGACCTCAGCCACTACCACGACTACGAGACCGCGCAGCGCCTCGATCGCGCGACCTGCGCGGCGATCGAGGCGCTGCGCTTCGAGGAGCTCGGCCACGACAGCGCGTGCGGCCGCGTGCCGCTCGGCGGGCTGCTCTGCCTGGCCCGCCGGCGCGGCCTCGGCGTGACGACGGTGGATCTGCGCAATTCGGGGGACACGGCGGGCGATCGCGAGCGGGTCGTGGGTTATGGCGCCTGGGTCGTCGGCTGAGCGCGGCTTCGGCCCCGCGGAGCGCGAAGCGCTGCTGGCGCTGGCGCGCGCGTCCATTCGCGCCGGGCTCGACGGCGAGCGCCTGCGGGTGGAGGTCGAGGATTTCGCGCCGGCGCTCACCGAGCCGCGCGCGAGCTTCGTCACGCTGAGCCTGGAGGGACGGCTGCGCGGGTGCATGGGCACGCTGGAGGCGCGGCGCGCGCTGGTGCTGGAGGTCGTCGAGATGGCGCACGCCGCCGCCTATCGCGATCCGCGCTTCCCGGAACTGACGGCCGCGGAATTCGCGCGCGTCGACCTGCACATCTCGGTGCTCGGCCGGCCCGAGCCGCTCGCCTTCGCCTCCGAGGACGAGTTGCTCGGCCAGCTGCGTCCCGGCATCGACGGGCTGATCCTCAGCGAGCGCCGTGCGCGCGGCACCTTCCTGCCATCGGTGTGGGAGCAGCTGCCGGAGCCGCGTGAGTTCCTGGCGCGGCTGAAACAGAAGGCGGGGCTCGGCCCCGACTACTGGTCGGACGCGATCCGCGTCGAGCGCTACACCGCCGAATCGATACCGTGAGCCCGCGGCTGGCGCCCCGGTCCGCCCGATCCCGTCGCGCCCGCGCGCGGCCGGAATCCGCGAGGACCACCGGGGCCAGCCGCACGAGGAGATGTGCATGCGACAGCTGAGTGCCCTGGACCGCCTGTTCCTCACCCAGGAAAGCCCCCGCGCCCCGGCGCACCTGAGCGCGCTGCTGTTCTATTCGCAGCAGACCGCGCCGGGCGGACGGGTGCGGCTGCGCGACATCGTCAACGTGTTCGCCGAGCGCGCCCACGAGGTGCCGTTCCTGCACTGCCGGGTGCAGGAAGTGCCTTTCGGGCTGGACAACCCCTACTGGGTGCACGACGAGCACTTCAACATCGAGGCGCACGTGAACCACGTCGCGCTGCCCAGGCCCGGCGACTGGCGCCAGCTCTGCATCATGGCGGCGCGCATACACGCGCGCCCCGTCGACCGCTCGCGACCGCTGTGGGAGGCGACGGTGATCGAGGGCCTGGACCAGATCCCGTTCCTGCCGCGGGGCAGCTTCGCGATCCTGTTGAAGGTGCACCACGCGGCGGTGGACGGCATCGCGGCGCTGCAGGCGCTCGAAAGGCTGCACGACACGGCGCCGCGCGCGGTTCACGGCCACCGGACCGGGGTGGCGCCCGGCGACGCCGTGGCGCCGACGGGCGAGATGCTCGCGCGCGCCGGACTGAGGGCGCTGGCCACGCCGCTGCGCTGGGGCCGCCTCGCGGGCACTCTGGTGCCCGCGCTGGCGCGCATGGTCTCGGCGGTGCGCGAGCAGCGCGGCGCGCTCGCGGCGGGTGCGGTCAACACGCGCTTCAACGGCCGGATATCCTCGTACCGCGTGGTCGAGAGCACCTTCTTCCCGCTCGAGGAAATGAAGGCCGTGCGCACCGCCGTGCCGCACAGCACGCTGAACGACGTGGTCGTCGCCGTGATCGGGGGCGCGCTGCGCCGCTACCTGCAGTCGCGCGGCGAGCTCGGCGACGTCTCGCCCGTGACGATCGCTCCGGTCGGCGTCCGCGAGGCCGAGGCGCGCGAACTCGGCGGCAACCTGGTGAGCGTGATGGCCTTTCCGGTCCACGCCACGGTCGCGGATCCGCTGGAGCGCCTGGCGGCCGTGCAGCGCGATTCCGCGGCGGCAAAGCGGATTGCCGAGGCGCTGGGACCGCGCAATGCGCTGGAACTGCTCGAGGCGGTGCCGCCGCAGCTCGCGTCGCTCGGCTTCCTGGAGCTCGGCACGCGGCTGCTGCTGGCGGCCGGTGTCGCGGCGCCGGTGAACACCGTGATCACCAACGTGCGGGGGCCGCAGGTGCCGCTCTACCTGGCCGGCGCGCGCCTGGTCACGATGGCCGGCTTCGGACCGATCGTGGACTCCATGGGGCTGTTCCACGCGGTGATGAGCTACGACGGCAGGGTGTCGATCGCGGTCAACTCCTGCCGCGAGATGATGCCGGACCCGGCCTTCTACGCCGAGTGCATCGTGGCGTCGTACGAGGAGCTGCGCGACGCGGCGAAGGCGCTGCGCCGCGGCGCGACGAAGCGTGCGGCGGCGCGTGCGACCGGGGCGAAGCCGGCGCGCCGTGCCGCGGGCGCGAAGCGAAGGCGGACGGCTCGGCGCGTCACCGGGCGCAGCGATTGAGCGCGGCCCGGGGGGAGGAAATCGACATGGATGCGGTGGCGGCCAACAAGGCCCTCGTGATGCGCTATTTCGACATCATCGGCGGACGGCTCGACGCCCCGCTCGCGGAGTGCTTCAGCGCCGATGCCCGCTGGCACGTGCCGCCGAGCAACCCGATGATCAGGCCGAACCCCAAGTGCGGCATCGACGGCGTGATGGAGGTGCTGGGTTCGGGCGTGGCGGTCTACGCGCCGGGGAGCATCGACATAGGCCTCGAAGCGGTGATCGCGGACCGGCACGACGTGGCGGCGCAGTTCACGCTGCGTGCGCGGCTCGCCGATGGCCGGCCCTACGAGAACCGCTATTTCTTCCGCTTCCGCATCGCCGACGGACGCATCGCGGAAGTCTGGGAATACCTGGACACGCTGCTGCAGCAGCAGCTCGGCGCCCTGGGCTGAGCCGCGCTCAGCCGCGGCCCCATTCGCGGTTGCGCAGCTCGACGCGACGGATCTTGACGCTCACGGTCTTCGGCAGTTCGTCGACGAACTCGATGCGCCGCGGGTACTTGTAGGGTGCGGTGAGCCGGCGCACGTGCTGCTGCAGCTCGGCGGCCAGCGCCGCGCCGGGTGCGAAGCCCGGCGCCAGCACCACGAAGGCCTTCACGACCTCGCCGCGCTCGGCGTCGGGGCTGCTCACCAC
>CAYXJM010000034.1:0-12390 GCA_964465455.1 uncultured Klebsiella sp. | reverse complement strand
TCTCGGCGCTGCTGTACGCGTGGAACCTGGTGCTGCAGCGGCGCCAGGCGCAGCTCGCCTCGCCGATCGAGATCGCGTTCTTCCAGAACCTGTTCGTGCTGCTGCTGCTCGCGCTGATGGCGCCGTGGCTGGCCGTGCCGCCGCCGGCCGCGTACCTGCCGCAGATCGCCGGCAGCGCGGCGCTCGCGCTGGTGGCGCTCGGCCTGCTGGCCTGGTCCTACGCGCGCGCCGAGGCGCAGGTGCTGGTCAGCGTCGAGTACACGGCCTTCATCTGGGCCGCGCTCCTCGGCTGGCTGCTGTTCGGCGAGAGCCTGAGCGCCCCGACCCTGGCCGGGGCCGCGCTGATCGTGGCCGGTTGCGTCCTCGCCAACTACCGCCGGCGCGGCCCGCCGGCGCACGTGGAGACGACCGCGCTCTAGCCGACGGGGCGCTGCCTCAGCGCGGCCGCGCGGCGGCCTCGAGCGTGCGCGCGATGGTTTCCCGGGCGCGGGCGGCGAGCGCCTGCGCCTCGCGCCAGCGGTCGGTGGCGGCGGGGTCGGGCGCGACGGGCTCGCCGACGTGGATCGCGAGCGGCCCGCGCCTGAGCAGGCGGCGATCCCCCTTCATGAAGTCGTGCGCGCCGACGAGCGTCACGGGCAGGACGGGCGCCCCGGCATCGACCGCCGCGACGAAGGCGCCGCTGCGAAAGGGCAGCAGCTCGGCGACCGTCGCGAGCCGGCCCTCGGGGAACACGACCAGGCTGCTGCCGTCCCGCAGGGCATCCGTGATGCGCGCGGCGTCGCGCACGCTGGCCGCGAAGTCCTCGCGCTCGACGAAGAGGGCGCCGAGCCGCGCGTAGAAGCGCCGTGTCCAGTAGCCCTGGTCGAGCTCGCGCATCGCCACGAAGCGCGCGGGCCAAGGCAGCAGCGCCGCCAGCAGCACCACGTCGAGATAACTGCTGTGGTTGGCGACCACCACTACCGGCCGGTGCAGGCCCTGCAGGCGTTCGGCGTGCACGATCCGCGGCGCCGCCCCGACCAGCGCGAGCGCGGCGCGCGCCGTCGCACGGGTCATGCGCCAGCGCCCGCGCGCGCCCGGCCACGCCATGACGCCCGCCCACAGCGCGGCGCGCAGCAGGCCGACGACCGTCCAGGCCCAGGCGTTGTAGGCGCGCAGCCCGATGCCGCGCCGCAGGCGGTACGCCGCGCCGGGCAGGGCCCGCAACAGCAGGTGGACGAGCTGGCGCCACGGTCGCGGCGGCTGGCGCCCGAGCGCGCCCTGTTCGTAGAGCGTCCGGCAGGCCTCGCGGCGCAGCTTGCCGCTCGAGGTCTTCAGCACGGTGCCGGCGGGCACCAGCAGCGCCACGTCGGGCGGAGAGCCCGCGACCTCGGTGCAGATCCGGTTGATCGCCGGAATCAGCTGCTCCGGCGTGGCGGTGCGGGCAGGGTGGCGCTCGGCGACCACCACCAGGCGCTCGCGGCCGTCGGCGGGATCGGTGCTGCCGAACACCGCGACGCGCCCGCGGCGCAGGCCCGCGAGCTCGCCCACGGCGCGCTCGATCTCCTCGGGGTAGATGTTGCGGCCGTGGCGGATCACCAGGTCCTTCGAGCGGCCGGTGATGTACAGCCCGCCGTCGGCCGTGTAGCCGAGATCGCCGCTCTCCAGCCAGCCGCCGCGGATCAGCCGCCGCGTGGCCTCGGGGTTGCGGTAATAGCCCGCGGTTGCCGAAGGGCCGCGGAACTGGATGCGCCCCTGCTCGCGTTCGCCCGCGTCCGCGCCGGCCGCGTCGACGATGCGGATCTCGTGGCCCGGGATCGCCGTGCCGCAGCACACGAAGCGCAGCGCGCCCGCGTCGTCCGCCCGCGCCGGCACGGCCAGCCCCTTGCGCGCGAGCGCCTCGCGCTGCACCACGTCCACGCGCGGCGGGGAACCGGGCTTCGGAAACGCCAGCGCGACGCTGTTCTCGGCGAGGCCGTAGACCGGGTACATGGCCTCGGGCCGGAAACCGTAGCGCGCGAAGCGCGCGCAGAAGCCTTCCATCGATTGCGCGCTGATCGCCTCCGCGCCGTTCAGGGTGGCGCGCCAGCTGCCGAGGTCGAGCCCCGCGATGGCCTTGTCCTCGATCTTCGCGAGGCACAGCTCGTAGGCGAAGTTCGGGGCGGCGGACAGGGTGCCGCGGTGGCGGTGGATGGCCCACAGCCAGCGCTGCGGGCGCAGCAGGAAGCGCAGCGGCGACATGATGACCAGCTCGGCCCCGACGTAGAGCGTGGCCAGGCAGGCGCCGATCAGCCCCATGTCGTGGTAGAGCGGCAGCCAGCTCACGAAGACGTCGTCGGCGTCGGCATCGAGCATGCCCGCCGCCGCCCGGATGTTGCTGAGCAGGTTGGCGTGGCTCAGCATCACGCCCTTCGGCGCGCCGGTGCTTCCCGAGGTGTACTGCAGCAGCGCGAGGTCCCCGGCGTGGCGCGTCACGGCCTGCAGCCGGGCGGCATCGCCGGCCAGCTCGCCGACGCAGAGCACCGCGCGCAGCGACGGCACCATGGCGCGGCTGAGCCGCGCCAGGGCGCGCCCCTCCGGCACGGTGATCAGCAGCGTGGCGCCGGCGTTCTCGAGGATGGCGCCCTGGCGGCGCATGTGGTCCTCGAGCTCGCTCGGCCGTGCCGGGGGATACACCGGCACGGGCACGGCGCCGGCGAGCAGCGTGCCGTAGAAGGCGAAGAAGTAGTCGGGGCAGGTCGGCAGCATCAGCGCGACGCGGTCGCCGGGCTCGACGCCCGCCGCCTGCAGCCCCGCGGCCGTCGCGGCGGAGCGCGCATACAGCTCGCCGAAGCCGAGCGTCGGGCCGTCGCCGTGGTCCTCGAAGAAGGTGATGTAGCGGCGTGTGCCCTGGTGCGCTGCTTGCCAGCGCAGGACGTCCATGATCGTGGCGGCCTGCGCGGGCGTCCCGGCGGCGGCCGGCGCGGGCGCGGCCTCGGCGCGTCCGACCAGGCCCAGCGCGCCGCTGCGTGCCGCCGCGACCGCCTGCCACAGCTCGCGCGCGCTGTTCAGCTCGACCAGCCGCTGCTCGGGCAGGGTGACGCCGAAGCGGTCCTCGACGCGGCGGTAGAGCTCCATGCGCCCGAGGCTGTCGAGGCCCAGGTCGCGGTCGAAGCCGGCATCCGCCGTCAGGCGCGCGCGCACCGCCGCGTCCGCCGGCAGCAGTTCTGCCAGGACCTGCAGCACCTCCTCGGGACCGGCGTCGTTCTGGTCGGCCATGCGGACACCCGTGACGAAAACGCTTAACCTTGGGCGTGCGCGCGAGTATCGCACGGCCCGGCCCGCGGCGATGCCGTCGCCGGCGGTTTTCGATGTCCGGGAGGGTGGTTGCGATGGATGCGAAGCTGAAGGAACTGATCGACCGCAGCGAGATCTGGCAGGTCATGCAGCGCTACGCGCGCGGGCTGGACCGGCTCGACAACGCGCTGGTGCGCTCCTGCTACTGGGACGACGCGATCGACGACCACGGCCACTTCGTCGGCCCGCCGGATGCCTTCATCGCCTACGCCGACCGCGTCACGCTCGGCTTCGTCACCAGCCAGCACGGCCTGCTGAACCACAGCTGCGAGCTGGACGGCGACGACGCCTGGTGCGAGACCTACTTCATCTTCACCGGCGAGATGGCCGCGCCGCCGCACTTCATGTCGACCGGACGCTACGTCGACCACTTCCAGCGCCGCGGCGGCGAGTGGCGCATCGCCAACCGCGTGACCATCGTCGAGGGGCATTACGATCTCGCCGAATCGCAGCTCGCCAGGGCGTTGCCGCCGGCCTACGGCCCCGGCGAGAAGACGCCGGCCTCGCGCGATCGCAACGACATCAGCTACCACCGGCCGCCCGTGCCGCGGCGGCCGAAGCCACACTGAACGGCGCCAGAGCGGCGCAAGGAGCGCAACCATGAAGGGCCATCGCGTGCTCGGCGGCACCGGGCTGTCGATCGCGCCGCTGGTGCTCGGCGGCAACGTGTTCGGCAGCAACGGGATGGACCGCGCGCGGAGTTTCGCCGTGCTCGATGCCTTCGTCGCCGGCGGCGGCACGATGATCGACACCGCGGACTACTACGCGAAGTACCTTCCCGGCGGCAAGGGCGGGGAGTCGGAGACCATGATCGGCGAGTGGCTGGCGCATCGCGGCCGCCGCGACGACGTGCAGATCGCGACCAAGGTGGGCGGGCCGATGGCGCCGGGTCGCGAGGGACTCGGCGCGGCGTACCTCCCGCTCGCGGTCGAGGAGTCGCTGCGCCGCCTGCGCACCGATTACATCGACCTCTATTTCGCGCATTTCGACGATGCCGGCACGCCGCAGGAAGAGGTCGCCGAGGGTTTCGACCGGCTGGTGAAGGCCGGCAAGGTGCGTGCCGTCGGCGCGTCGAACTTCACGGGCGCGCGCCTCGCCTCCGCGCTCGACGTCGCCGCACGCCGGGGCCTCACGCCCTACACGGCGCTGCAGCCGCTCTACAACCTGCTCGAGCGCGACTTCGAGCGCGAGCTGCAGCCCCTGTGCCTCGAACGCGGCCTCGGGGTGGTCACCTTCTTCGCGCTGGCGCGGGGCTATCTGACCGGCAAGTACCGCTCGCCCGGGGACCTCGCGAAGAGCCGGCGCGGCAGCGGCGTCACGGTGTACATGGAAGGGCGCGGGCCGGCGGTGCTCGCCGTCATGGACGCGATCGCCGCCGAGCGGCGCGTGAGCCTGGCCGCCATCGCGCTCGCCTGGCTGATGGCGAAGCCCGGCGTCACGGCTCCGATCGCCAGCGCGACCAGCCCCGACCAGCTCGCCGAGCTGATGCAGGCCCTGGAGCTCGAGCTGTCGCCCGCGGAGATGGACCGGCTGGACGCCGCCGGCGCCTGAGCCGGGCTCAGCCCTGCAGCGGCGTGCCCGACTGCGTGACTTCCGCCGCGCGCCGGTCCAGCCGCCCGCCGTAGAGCGCGGGCGCGGAGACCTGCGTCGGGACGATCTTGACGATCACGCGCTCGGCGCCCGGCTCGTCGAGGTCGAATTCCCGGCCGCTCATGCGGCGGAACATCTTGCGGTTCAGCGTGCCTTCCGGATCGTCGGTGATTTCCGCGTAGCCGCGGATCTCGAGGTAGCGGGTCGGCATCTGCGGATCCACCACGCAGAAGGTGATCTGCGGGTTGGCCACGAGGTTGCGGTACTTCACGCGCGACTTCAGCGTGCTCAGGCGCACGAACTCGCCGTCCCAGTCGAAGCCCACCGGGTTGGTGGAAATCAGGCCGTCCTTGTGGCGGATCGTGCTGACCATGGCGAGCAGCGCGGTCTCGAGGATACCCACGTGGGTGGCTGGAATGCGGACGTCGGACATGAGCGCTTCTCCCTTCGGCAACGGCGTGGCCGGGCAGGATGCCGCCGGGCCCGGGGTTGGTCAACAGTGGTGTACGGGAGGGCGCGTCACGCGCCGCCGAGGACGGCCTTCGCGGCTTGCTCCATCGCGACGATGCGCGCGCGACGGGCCGCGGCCGACTGTGGCGCATAGCCGGCCTGGTCCTCCGCCAGTCCCCAGTTGTGCACCGGACCGTGCGGCAGGCGCTCCAGCCCCACCGCGGCCACCTCTTCGGGCGAGGCGAGGCCCGGGGGAACCGGCAGGCCCCTGGCCGCGAGCAGCGCGCGCAGCGCCGGCGTGTCGGTGCGCCCCAGCACGAGGTTCAGCACGTCGACGCCGTGCGGGCGCAGCTCCGACCACAGGGCCTCGCCGAAGCACAGGTCGAAGGCCTTGCTGCCGGCATAGACGGCCAGGCCGCTCATGCCGCCATAGCAGGCGCCGGAGCCGACGAGGATGATCCCGCCGCGTCCGCGCGCACGCATCGCGCCGCCGAAGTGGTGGCAGCAGCGCATGGTGTTCAGCACGTTGAGGTTGACGAGCCCGATCCAGTGCTCGATCCCGACGTCGAGGAATCCGCTCCCGCGCGTGTCGGCGCCGGCGTTGGCGATGTACAGGCCCACGTCGCGCGTGCCCACGGCCGCCACGATGCGCTCGATGGCGTCGGCCGCGCCGAGGTCGATCGCGGCGGTCACGCACTCGACCCCGCTTTCGGCGCGGATCCCGGCGGCGAGCGCGGCGAGCGGCGCCTCGCGCCGCGCGACCAGGATGCAGTTCAGTCCGCGCGCGGCGAGCGCGCGCGCGAAGGCCGCGCCGGTGCCTTCCGATCCGCCCGTGACCAGCGCCCACGGGCCGTAGCGTTCGCCGAAGTCCATGGTCATTTTCCTTCCCCTCCGGCATCGCGCGCCGGGTTCCGCGCCGCATTCTGCGGCCCGCGCGGTGCCCGCGGCAACCGGGCCGGCCGCGCACAAGGCGCGGCGCGGACGCTACACTGTCGGCGCGCGATGCCGCGGCGCCGTCGCTGTCCGCCGGTGCCCGCAGCGGTGTTCGCGGCAATCCCCGCAAGCAGCCCCGCAGCAGGAGGTCGAGTGGAGTTCTCCGTCCAGGCGCGTTGTCCGATCTGCCTCGTGACCCGCACGTTCGCATCGAAGGACGATTTCTGGTCGTGCCGCGACGGCCTCGGCGCGGCGTCCTGCGAACTCGGGGGCTGCAACACCCGCGAACGCGCCGTGGCCCAGGTCCTGTTCACGCTGTTCGGGCGCGACACCGTGCGCGCGCTGGCGATCCACGAAGCCGGGCCGGTTCCGCGGGGCCTGTCGGCGTGGCTGCACGCGAACGCCGCGCGCTACACCCGGTCGGGATACTTTCCGGGGGTGCGGCCCGGCGCGCTCGTCGGCGGCATCAGGAACGAGGACCTGAACGCCCAGACCTTTGCCGACGGCGCATTCGACGTGGTCATTCACCTCGACGTGCTGGAACACCTCTACGAGCCCTTCAGGGCGCTGAACGAGATCGCCAGGACCCTGAAGCCGGGCGGATACTGCCTGTTCACCGCGCCGACGGAACAGGCGCGCTTTCGCAGCGAACAGGTCGCGTTCGTCGAGGAGGGCGGCATCAGGATCGTGGGGGAGGCCGAGTACCACGGCAATCCGCAACGCCCCGAGGAGGGCTCGCTGGTCACGTGGCGCTACGGCTACGACCTGCCGCTGCTGATCCAGCGCAACACGCCGTTCGACGTCGAGGTGCGGCGCTTCCAGGCGCCGGGAATCGCCGTCATGGGCTACATGAACGAGGTCTACGTGCTGAAGAAGCCGTAGTCGCGCACCCGCCCCGGACGGCGGGATTCCCGCGCCGTTTCGGCACTAGTGCAATTGCGGTTTTCGTGCCAGCCACTACACTGGCCGGCCCCGCAGGGCGCCCGTGCGCCGCTTTCAACTCCAGGTTATCTCCGTGATCGCGACCAGCAACCTCACTATCCAGTTCGGGGCCCGGCCCCTGTTCGAGAACGTGTCCGTCAAGTTCGCCAACGGCAACCGCTACGGCCTGATCGGCGCCAACGGCTGCGGCAAGTCGACCTTCATGAAGATCCTCGGCGGCGACCTCGAGCCGAGCTCGGGCAGCGTGATGCGCCCGGTCGACGTGCGCCTCGGCAAGCTGCGCCAGGACCAGTTCGCCTACGAGCAGTTCAGCGTGCTCGACACGGTGATCATGGGCCACGAGGAGCTCTGGGAGGTCAAGGCCGAACGCGACCGCATCTACGCCCTCGCCGAGATGAGCGAAGAGGACGGCATGACGGTGGCGGACCTCGAGGTGCGCTTCGCCGAGCTCGACGGCTACACCGCCGAGGCACGCGCCGGCGAGCTGCTGCTCGGGCTCGGCATCCCGGTCGAGCAGCACGCGGGCCCGATGAGCGCGGTCGCCCCGGGCTGGAAGCTGCGCGTGCTGCTGGCGCAGGCGCTGTTCTCCGACCCCGACGTGCTGCTGCTCGACGAGCCCACGAACCACCTCGACATCAACACGATCCGCTGGCTCGAAGGCGTGCTGAAGGCGCGCAACAGCACGATGGTGATCATCTCGCACGACCGGCACTTCCTGAACAGCGTCTGCACGCACATGGCGGACCTGGACTACGGCATGCTCAAGGTGTTTCCCGGCAACTACGACGCCTACATGACCGCCGCCACGCAGGCGCGCGAGCTGCTCCAGAACGAGAACGCGAAGAAGAAGGCGCAGATCGCCGAGCTGCAGGCCTTCGTGAGCCGCTTCTCCGCCAACGCCTCGAAGGCGAAGCAGGCGACCTCGCGCGCGCGGCAGATCGAGAAGATCGAGCTCGCCGAGATCAAGCCGTCGAGCCGCCAGAGCCCGTTCATCCGCTTCGACCAGAAGCAGAAGCTGCACCGCGGCGCGGTGACCGTGCGCGACGCCGCCTTCGGCTACGGCGCCGAGCCGCTGTTCGCCGGCTTCGGCATGCAGGTCGAGGCGGGCGAGCGCATCGCGATCATCGGCCCGAACGGCGCCGGCAAGACGACGCTGCTGCGCTGCCTGATGGGCGAGCTGGCGCTGCAGCAGGGCGAGATCAAGTGGGCGGAGGCGGCCGACATCGGCTACTACGCGCAGGACCATGCCGCTGACTTCGCCGAGGACATGAGCCTGTTCGACTGGATGAAGCAGTGGACCCGCGGCGACGAGCAGCTGGTGCGCGGCACGCTGGGGCGGATGCTGTTCTCGCAGGACGAGATCGCGAAGTCCGTGAAGGTGATCTCCGGCGGCGAGCAGGGCCGCATGCTGTTCGGCAAGCTGATCCTGCAGCGCCCCAACGTGATGGTGCTCGACGAGCCCACGAACCACCTCGACATGGAGTCGATCGAGGCGCTCAACCTCGCGCTGGAGAACTACCCCGGCACGCTGATCTTCGTGAGCCACGACCGCGAGTTCGTCTCCTCGCTGGCGACCCGCATCCTCGAGTTCACGCCGGCGGGCATCGTGGACTTCAGCGGCAGCTACGACGAGTACCTGCGCAGCCAGGCGCTGGAATAGCACCGCGCGCGGCGCCGGCTCCCTGTCCCGCTGGAGCCGGACCTGCGGGGTGAATCGTGCCGCGCGTTCACCGGGGCTCCGGCGTGATCGCCACGAAGACGGGCGCCATGCCCTCGGCCTGCATCAGGCGGCTCATCGCGGCGCGGCGCTCGCCGTACTTCGCGTCCAGCAACCGGTCGATCGCGGCGGCGCGTTCGTCGCCCGCTGCGATCAGCTCGGCGCGCCCCTCCAGCCAGGGACCCTCGACCTTGCCGTCCCAGTCGCAGGGCGCGTAACGCACGCGCGGGTCGTTGCCGAGCCGCTTCACCTTGCCGAAGCGCGTCGCCGTGCGCAGGCAGGCCATGCCGTTCCACAGCACGTACCACACCGGCGTGGCGACCTCGGCGCCGTTGCGCCGGCGCGTGACCAGCAGGATGCACTCGGCCGCCGCGAAGGCGGGCGGATGCGCGGCGGATGCGGACTCTGTCGGGCTCATGGCGGCGGGTCGTCGCTCTCGGGGCCGTGCGCGTACCTTGGCACAGTCCGCGCCCGGGTTGTCAACGCCGCCTGGCGCACCGCGCCGGGCCGCGCGCGCCGCGGTCCCGGTTGCCGTGCCGGCACCCCTCCGGTAGGCTGCGGCGCTCGATTCGTTCGTCACGCCAACAGACCCCGCGGGAAAGTGCGCCCCACCGGTGAGCCAGATCAGCAGGAACCAGCCATGCCCCTGCGGCAGCGGCAAACGCTACAAGCACTGCTGCGGCGCCGGAGCGGCGGCGACCGCGGCCGTGGCGGCGCAGTCCGCGCCGGTGCCCGCGGCAGTGCGCCCGGCCGCGCGCCCCGACCTGCCCGCGCTGATGCAGCGCGCGCTCGGCTGCCAGAAGCAGGGCAGGCTGGCGGACGCCGAGGGCCTGTATCGCGAGGCGCTCGCGCTCGCCCCGGGCAACTTCGACGCGCTGCACATGCTCGGCGTCGTGAGGCTGCAGCTGGACGACCCCGAGGACGGCGCGCGCCTCATCCTGCGCGCGATCCGGGTCGCGACGGCGGAATATCCGCCGGTCTACGCCAACCTGGCGCTGTGCCTGTGCGCGATCGCGCGCCGGCGCGGGTTCCTCGACGAACTGCTCGACACGGCGACCGCGTCGCCGGACGCCCCGCGCCTGCATTTCGCCGCCGATGTCCCCGCCTTCGCCGGCGACGCGCCGCTGGTCTCGGTGCTGATCTGCGGTGACGGCGATGCGGCCGGGGCCGCCGCGGACCTGGCCTCGCTGCGGCGGCAGACGCATCGCCCGCTCGAGGAGGTCGCCGCGCCGTCGCTGAACGATGCCGCGCGCCAGGCGAACGGGCGCTACGTCGCGCCGCTGCCCCGCGGCGACGCCTGGGACGCCGACCGCCTCGAGCTGATGGCGCGGCTGCTGGCCGGCTCGGACAGCCGCTGGGGCTTCAGCGGCGTGCGCTTCGCGGATGCCGCGGGGCGCCCGCTCTGCTTCGGGGAAGACGCGCAGGCGGACGCGCTGATGCGCGGCCTGGACATGCTGCACGCGGCGCGCTCGCTGACGGCCGCCTTCCTGCAGTTCAACCACGCGCTGGCCGCCGGCAACCTGCTGGTCGACAGGCTGTTCTGGCAGGAGCTGGGCGGCCTGCGCGCGGACTGCGCGGATCCCGTCTGGGACTTCTGCGTGCGCGCCTCGCTCGCGGCGCCGCCCGCGATCCTCTACGAGCCGCGCTACACGCACCGCGTCGACAGCGGCAGCGGCGCCGCCGCGGCGGGCGGGGCCGACGCCGCGCGGCCCGGCGCGATGCGCGCGCAGTGGCGCGAGGAGATCGCGCGCGCGTTCGCCGACCGGCCGCTGGCGCTGCAGCGCATGCTCGCCGCGCGCTACGTGCACGAGTGGCGGCTGCTGGACGGCGGGCGCGTGCACGACGTGGAGCCGCGCCGGCTGCTCGCCATGGCCGCGGATCTGCTCGGCGAGCCGCGGCCCGGGCCGGGCCACACCAACGCGGGGGACCTGCACCGGTGACGCCGGACACGCTGCCGAGACTGATCGCCTTCTACCTGCCGCAGTTCCACCCGATCCCGGAGAACGACGCGTGGTGGGGCAAGGGCTTCACGGAGTGGACCAACGTAACGCGGGCCCGCCCCCTTTTCCGCGGGCACCGTCAGCCGCGCCTGCCCGCGGATCTCGGCTTCTACGACCTGCGCGTTCCCGCAGTGCGCGATGCGCAGGCGGCGCTCGCGCGCCGCTACGGCATCCACGGATTCTGTTACCACTATTGCTGGTTCAAGGACGGGGTGCAGCTGCTCGACCGACCGCTGCGCGAGATGCTCGTCTCCGGTACTCCCGATCTGCCCTTCTGCCTGTGCTGGGCCAACGAGAACTGGACCCGGCGCTGGGACGGCCGCGAGCAGGACGTGCTGCTGGCGCAGGAGCACAGCCCCGGGAACAATCTCGCCTTCGTCCGCAGCATCGTTCCCTATCTGAAGGACGCGCGCTACATACGCGTCGATGGCAGGCCGCTGCTGCTCGTCTACCGTGCCGCACTGATCCCCGATCTGCCGGCGACCGTGGCGGCGTGGCGCGCCGAGCTCGCGCGCCACGGCCTGCCGCCACCGTACCTGGTGGCCGCGGAAACCTTCGGCTATTCCGGTGCCGAGGCCGTGGCCGCAGGATTCGACGCGGCCTGCGAGTTCCCGCCGCACGGCTCTTCGAGCTCGGCGCAGGTCTCGCCGCAGGTACTCGGCCTGGCAGAAGACTTCCGCGGCGGCGTGCGCGATTACGCGAGAATCGCCGCCGCCTTCCGCGAGCGAGACGCGCCGGGCTATCCGCTGCACAGGGGCGTGATGCTCGAATGGGACAATACGGCGAGGCGCGGCCCGTCGGCGGACATCAGCGTGAATTTCTCGGTCGCGGCCTACCACGACTGGCTCCGCGCGCAGCTGCGCTCGACGCGCGAGTCGTTCGCGGGCGAGCGCCAGCTGTTGTTCGTCAATGCGTGGAACGAGTGGTCGGAGGGGACCTATCTCGAGCCCGATCAGCACTACGGCCACACCCTCCTCGAGGCGACACGCGCGGCGCTGCTCGGGCAGCCGTGGCCCGCGCCGGGCGCTTCTCGGCCGGAGGCGGAGATCGCCCCGGTGCTCCCGCCGGTCCGGGCCCCGGAGACGCGCGCGCCTGCGCATCGCCTGCGCCTGGTCTCGATCTCGATGGTGGGCAACGAGGCCGACATCGTCGAGGCTTTCGTGCGCGACAATCTCGAGTACGTAGACCACATGCTGATCGCGGAGCACAACACGCTCGACGGCACCCGGGAGATCCTGCGGGCGCTGGTCGAGGAGGGACTGCCGTTGACGGTCCGGCGCATCGAGTCGTTGGCTTTCGCGCAGGCAGCCGTCACCAACGCGCTGCTGGCGGACGCGGTGGCGCGCTTCGATCCCGACTGGGTGATTCCGCTGGATGCCGACGAATTCCTGGACGCAGAGAGCCGTGACGCGCTCGAGTCGGAGCTGGCGGCGCTCCGGGACAGCC
>CAYXJM010000033.1:3999-12531 GCA_964465455.1 uncultured Klebsiella sp. | reverse complement strand
TGCTCGGCTGCGGCGCGCTGGCGCTGCTGCTGGTGGCCGCGAGCCTGTTCGGCGTGAAACCGCGCCGGCGCCGCGACGCGGCCACCGCCGCATACCTGCAGGCCTGCGAGCGCCTGGCCGGGCTCGGGCTGGCGCGCCGTCGCGGCGAGGCGCCGTTCGACTACGCGCGACGCGTGGCCGCGGCGCGCCCCGATCTCGGCGCGGAGCTGCAGGCCGTGACGGCGGACTACGTGGCGCTGGCGTTCGCGGGGGCAGCGGAGCGCCGTGCGCCGCTGCAGCGCCTGCGGCGTTACCGCCCGCGCCGGCGCACCGTTATCCCGTAGGTCCGGCTTCAGCCGGACGATCGTCCGGCTGAATCCGGACCCACGGGCGGACCATGGTCCGAATCGGGAACCGGCTCAGCTCCGCTCGCGCAGTTCCACCGGTATCGACGCGATGCGCTCGTAGAGCCGCGCGTCGCGCATCAGCGGCCACCAGTCGTAGAGCAGGATCTCCAGCGGTCGCCACATCGCGACCCAGCCAACGATCAGCAGCCCCTCGTGCAGCAGATCGCTCGCGACGTTCTGGCCGGTGAAGACCAGCTGCGCGCCGGCCACGCAGACGGAGAGAAAGAGCAGGCCGACCAGCACGCTCGCGCGCCCGAGGCGCAGCGTGAGCCGCGTCTTCAGCCGCGCGGCCTGCGCCTGGTAGCGGAAGTAGTGCGCGATGCCCTCGGTCACCTGGGCGCGCACGCGTTCGTCGCCGGCGCCGGGCAGTTGCACCACGATCTTCACGTCGCGGTGCCCGTGCAATTCGCGCACGGCATCGATGATGTACTCGGCGGCGTCGGCGTCGAGGTCGCGGCTGCGGAACGGCGCGGGATCCAGCATGTTGAAGAGCTGCGCCGGCTGGTCCAGCGTGAGCTCGACCAGGTGCCAGCCGTTCTCGCGCCGGTAGACTTCCTGCACCCGCGGTTTCATCAGGGGCGCCCCCGGCACGATCGGTGGTCCATGGAATCCTCGCCTGGCGCATCGCGACGCCTGCATTGCAGGCCGGGCGTCGATTGCTGTCAAGCCATGCGGCGCGCCGGCCCGGGCGCCGGCTAGGCGCGCCGCGCAAAGTGCGGCACCATCGCGCACGGAGTCAGCCACGGAACCGCGACATGCCGCGCCAGCGCCAGAACCCCCCCCGGACCGCCTTGCACGGAAACCTGTCGCTGCAGGGCGGCAGCCGCGGCGCGCTGGCGGCGGAGCAGGTGCAGCTGCTGGAGGCCATCGCGGAGACCGGCTCGATCACGGCGGCGGCGAAGCGCGTGGGCATCAGCTACAAGACGGCCTGGGACCGGGTGGACGCGATCAACAACGCCGCGGAGCAGCCGCTGGTGCGGCGCTCGGCCGGCGGCAGCCACGGCGGGGGCACCGTGCTCACGGAGTTCGGTCGGCGCATCGTGCAGGGCTTCCGCGCGATGGAGCAGGAGCACCGCGACTTCCTCGAGCGCCTCGGCGGCCAGGTGGGCAGCTTCGCGGACGTCGCGAACTTCATGCGCACCGGCACCGTCATGAGCAGCGCGCGCAACCAGTACCGCGGCGTGGTGCGGCGCGTCACACCGGGCGCGGTCAACGCCGAGATCGCCGTGGAGATCAGCGGCTCGATCGAGCTGAACGTGATCGTCACCGAGGAGAGCCGCAAGCAGATGGGGCTGGCGCCCGGCGTGGTCGTGATCGCGCTGGTGCAGGCCTCCTCGGTCGTGCTGAGCCCGACGCTGGACATCGCGGTGAGCGCGCGCAACCGCCTGCGCGGCACCGTCGCGCGCATTACCCGGGGCGCCGTGAACAGCGACGTCGTGGTGGATCTCGGCGAGGGCAAGTCGATCAGCGCCATCATCACGAACCCCAGCCTCGAGGAGCTCGCGCTGCGCGAGGGCGACCCGGTGTGCGCCTTCTTCAAGGCCTCGAGCGTGATCCTGCTCGGCGAATAGGCGTCGCGCTCACAGCAGCGCCGCCGACTTGATCTGCGCCCAGACGCGCTTGCCCGGCTCGAGCGCGAGGTGCGTGGCCGAGCGCTGCGTCACGCGCGCCACCAGCCGGCTCGCGCCGAGCGCGAGGCGCACCAGCGCGAGGCCGGGGTGCTGGTCGGCGCCGATCGCCTCCACCGTGACCGGCAGGGAGTTGAGGATGCTGCTGTCGTCGTGGTGGCCGAGGGCGAGGCTGATGTCGCGCGCGAGCACGCGCACGCGCACGCGCTCGCCGAGCGCCTGCCCGCCGTCGCGCACCCACAGCTCGCCGCCCGGGAACACGACTTTCGCGAGATGCCAGTGCGGGTCGCGCTCGCTCACGCTGGCCTCCAGCACGACGCCCGCGTCCTCGCCGAGGCGGAGCGGGAAGTCGAGGCTCGCCAGCAGCCCGGCGAGCGGCCCGGCGGCGAGCGCACGGCCCTGCTCCAGCACCACGAGGTGGTCGGCGAGCCGCGCGACCTCGTCCGGCGAGTGGCTCACGTAGACGATGGGCAGGCGCAGTTCGGCCTTCAGGCGCTCGAGGTAAGGCAGCACCTCGCGCTTGCGCGGCAGGTCGAGCGAGGCCAGTGGCTCGTCCATCAGCAGCAGCTGCGGGCGGATCAGCAGGGCGCGCGCGATCGCGACGCGCTGGCGCTCGCCGCCCGAGAGCTCCGCGGGGCGGCGCTCCAGCAGGTGGCCGATGCCGAGCAGTTCCACGGCCTGCGCGAACTCGACGCCGGCGTCGCGCGGGTCGGCGCGGCGGCGCGCGAACTCGAGGTTGCCGCGCGCGCTGAGGTGCGGGAACAGGCTCGCTTCCTGGAACACGTAGCCGACGGGGCGGCGGTGCGGCGGCACGAAGTGCGGGCCGGCCTGCCACGGCGTGCCGCGGAACGCGATGCGGGCCGTGCGCGGGCGCTCCAGCCCCGCGAGGCAGCGCAGCAGCGTGGTCTTGCCCGAGCCGGAGTGGCCGAACAGCACCGTGACGCCGGCGTCGGGCAGTGCGAGGTCCACGTCGAGCCTGAAATCAGGGTACTCGAGCAGCACGCGGGCCTGGACCGACGGATCGTTTGCCACGGCGCGTCAGTTGACCAGCGACAGCGGTGCGGCGCGCCGGTTCAGCGCGTAGAGTCCCAGCAGCACCGTGAAGGAAAAGGCAACCATGCCGCCCGCGAGCCAGTGCGCCTCGACGTACTCCATGGCCTCGACGTGGTTGAAGACCGTCACCGAGAGCACCTGCGTCGCGCCGGGGATGTTGCCGCCGATCATCAGCACCACGCCGAACTCGCCGATCGTGTGCGCGAAGGCCAGCACCGCGGCGCTCAGCAGGCCGTTGCGCGCGAGCGGCAGCGCCACGTGCACGGCGCGGTCCCACGGCCCGGCGCGCAGCGTCGCGGCCACCTCGAGCGGGCGCGGACCGAGGCTCTCGAAGGCGGTCTGCGCCGGCTGCAGCGCGAAGGGCAGGGAATAGAGCACGGAGGCGACCACGAGCCCGGTGAACGTGAACGGCAGCGTGCCGATCCCGAGCCACTGCGTGAACGCGCCGACCGGCCCGTGCGGCCCCATCAGCACCAGCAGGTAGAAGCCGAGCACCGTGGGCGGCAGCACCAGCGGCAGCGCGAACAGCGCCGCGAGCGGCTGCTTCAGCCGCGAGCGGGTGCGCGCGAGCCACCACGCGAGCGGCGTCGCGATCAGCATCAGCACGGCCGTGGTGACGGCGGCGAGCTTCAGCGTCAGCCAGATCGCCTGCCAGTGCAGGGCCGTGATCACGGCGGCGCCGCCTCGCTCGTTGGCGTGTCGTAGCCCAGCCCGCGGATGATCTCCTGCGCGTCGGGGGACTGCAGGAACGCGAGGAAGGCGCGCGCCGCCGCCGGGCTCTTCGCGCCGGCGAGCAGCACTGCGGCCTGGTCGATGGGCCGGTGCAGTTCCGCCGGCACCAGCCACCAGCTGCCGCGCTCGCCCGGCGCGAGCGCCATGACCTGCCCCAGGGCCACGAAGCCCAGCGGCACGTTGCCGCTCGCGACGAACTGCTGCGCCTGCGCGATGCTCTCGCCGGTGACCAGCAGCGGCTGCACGCGCTCGAGCAGCCCGAGCGCGCCCAGGGTCTCGATCGCGGCCTGGCCGTAGGGCGCGGTCTTCGGGTTCGCGATCGCGAGCCGCGTGAAGGCCGCCTGCCTCAGCACCTCGCCCTTGCCGTCGACCCGTCCCGGCGTCGCGCTCCACAGCGCCAGCCGGCCACGGGCGTAGACGAACTGCGTGTCGGCCACCGCGCCGCCCTCGTCGGCCAGCTTGCGCGGGGTGGTGTCGTCGGCCGAGAGGAACACGTCGAAGGGGGCACCGTTGCGGATCTGCGCGTACAGCGCGCCGGTGGCGCCGAAGCTCGGCACCAGTGTGTGGCCGGTCTTCTGCTCGAAGAGGGGCGCGAGACGCTTGATGGCGCCACCGAAGTTGGCCGCGACCGCGGCGTTGACCGCATCGGCGCGGGCGCCCGCGGGCAGGACGATCACGGCGGCCAGCAGCAGGGCGCGAAGCAGGTGCTTCTTCATCGGCGGACTCCGTCCGGCGGGATCAGTAGGCGAATTGCAGGCGCATCTGCAGGGCGTCGAGCGACTGGCCGTCGTACTTGCCGCCGTCGATGTCGAAGACGTGCACCCAGTTGCCGCTCACGCGCACGTAGTTGCTGGCGTACCAGCCGAGCCCGAGCGTGGCGTTGTGCTCCTCGCCGCCGCTGATCGAGCCGTCTTCCAGGTCGAGCTCCGAGTAGCGCGCCACCAGCTCCCACGCGCCGCTGCCGCCGGAGGCGAGCGGATGCAGCGGCTGGATGCCCTTGAACACGCCCTTGTCGGCGTCGTAGCCGCGGCGCTCCCCGGTGACCATCCAGGCCGCCTGCGCGTACCAGCCGCTGAAGTCGAGATTGCCGTCGCGCGCGCGCTCGACGTCGGAGCGCAGGTACTCGCCGATGAACGTCAGCGGACCGACCGTGCCGGCCGCCTCGAGCCCCAGCAGGTTCAGTTCCTGCACGTTGCCGCCGATGTTCCCCGTGTCGACGAGGCTGAGCCCGGTCATGTGCGATTCCGGACGGCTCGAGTAGCGCCAGGTCGAGCCGCCGTCGCGCTCCGTCGGCTCCTGGTACTGCGCGCCCGCGCCGAAGTGCAGCGCAGCGCCGTCGGTGAGCAGCGGCGCCCAGGTCAGGCGGGCGCTGGCGCCGCCGCCCTCGTCCTCCTGGTTGCTGGTGTTGCTGTAGAGCTGCTCGCCGAAGACCATCGCGGCCGCGGTCCAGTGCTCGCCGCCCGTGCTCAGCATGCCGCCCGGCGCGCGCGACTTGATGAAGGCGTTCGGCAGTCCGCGCTCCATCAGGCTGAGGTCCTTGTCCGCCATCAGCGAGTCGAAGCTGAACGGGATCTTGAAGTGACCCACCGTGACGGCGAGCGGCTTGCCGCCCGCGACGGGCACGAGCCCGTTGTAGCGCACGTAGGCGTCGGTCACTTCCGCGCCGGTGTTGCCGAACAACTCCATCTCGAACTTGTACTGCCAGTCCTTTTCCACCGTGCCCTGCATGTACAGGCGGCCGCGGCGCATCTCGGATCCCCGGTTGTTGTCCACGCCGCCGTGGTCGCTGTAGTTCGCGGCATCCAGCTGCATGAGCGTGCCGAACTGTGCGCTGTAGCTGCCGTCGATACCGGTGAACCCGAGGCCCTTCGTGAAGCTGACGGCGGGCGCGGGCGGCAGGGCCGGAGCGACGGCGTCGGGCCGGGACGCCGCCACGCGCTCTGCAGCGGCGGGGGCGGGGCCGGCTGGCGCGGCGGGTGCGGTAGCGCCGCTCGCGGACTGCGCGGCGGCCACGCAGGCGGCCTGCGCCGCGGCCGCCTCCGCGGCGGCCTCCTGTTTCAAAGCGGCATATTCGTCCGGCGTGATCATGCCTTTCTTCAGCAGCAGTTCGGCCACGCCGGCGCTCGCGGGGAGCGAGGTCGTCGCTGCGATTGCGGTGCACAGCACGAGGGCGCGGGATCGCGGATGGGCAAGGCGTGGCATGAGAAGTGCCTCGTTATGTCGTTGTCTATACGACGCAGTATAACGAACTACCGGGCGCAGCGCGCAAGACCCCGCGAGGGAACGATTGCCGCGCGCACCGGTCGCATGGGAGTGCGGATCTTTCCTATCGCACAGGAGTCACGACAAACAATGCGGCGACGTTCCAGCAGAAGGCTCAGAGAGATGCGCCGGCAACTGTACGTTGCGCTGCCCCTGATGGCGCTGGTGATCGGCGCGATGGTCCTGGGGCTCTCCCTCGTGAAGTGATCGTCGCGTCGCCCCGGGGCGATGGCGCAGCCGCGCTGCTGACCGTCTTCCGCGCATCCCGCCGCCGCGGGGAGGAGCATGGTCATGAACGCGAGATCGCTGACACTTTCCCTTTGCATCGCCGGCGCCGGAACGGGGCTTGGTCCGTCCGCGCTGGCCGACGCATCGATGGCCGCCGCCAGCACGGAACAGCTGGTCGCGAGCGCGATGAGCGCGGCGCCGGCAAGCGTCGCGCAGAAAGCCAGCATCGTCACCATGGAAGCGGACGGCGGCATGCGTACCGTGCGCCAGGGCACCAACGGTTTCACCTGCATGCCCGACAACCCGGCCACGCCGGGGCCGGACCCGATGTGCATGGACCCGAACGCGATGGCGTGGGTGCACGCCTGGGTGGCGCACCAGCCGCCGGCGGCGGGCAAGGTGGGCTTCATGTACATGCTGGCGGGCGGAACCGACGCCAGCAACACGGATCCCTACGCGAGCAGCCCGACGGCCAGCAATCACTGGATCAAGACCGGCCCGCACGTGATGGTGGTCGGCGCGGATGCGAGTTTCTACGACCACTACCCGAAGAGTGCCGATCCCGATACGTCGGTCCCCTACATCATGTGGGCGGGCACGCCGTACCAGCACCTGATGGCGCCGGTGCAGTAAGGGAGAGCAGGGCGCCGCGCACCAGCGGCGCCGTTCCCACGGTGTCGCGGCGTCGATCGGGAGCCGGACGCCCACGCGGACGTTTCCGCGGAAACGTCGCGCGCGCCGTGGGACGGCATCCGCATGGACCTCGACATGGCGGTGGGTGGTTTGGACATTGAGCGGATGGCGCGACGAGGCGACGTCGGCTGCAACGACTTGTCAGGCTGTACGCGTTTTCACCGCATCATGCAGGCATGTCATGACGGTCAAAAGGACAGCAACAACATGCCAGTATTCCTTGTCCGAGAGCTCCACGTGATCTTCGGGATCCGTCTCCAGCGCCTCGAGGATATAGCGAAAGACCGCTGGCTCGCTCGTCGCGGACGCGATCGACAGAGGGCACGGACGACCATGCGGCTCGAGATCGGCCACAAGCTCCGTCGCAATTTCCCATGTACGCACGATGCGCGCTGGCTTGATGCGGCGGAACTTCACGCCAGAATGCCGGAATGCGTCCGAAACCACCGCATGAAGATATAGCGCCAGCCCCATGACCTCCTCGGGTAAATCCGATGAGAAGGCGACCATGAACCCGGTTAGCTCCTCCTGCTCTTTGCCGCACAGCCTCTGCAGTTGTCGCATCTGTGTATCCGACGAGCGGGCTACCCGCTGCCATGTCTCTTCCATTAGCGATTCAGAAACTACTGCGGTCATCGTTCCGCCTAACGTTTGAGCCAAGGCCGAGGCTCGTCAGAGCCGCCGCGCCTGCAGCGAATGGTTACCGCTCTCTTCACGGGACTTCAATGTTCTCTCGAGACCGCATCTCGCTGGTCTCCACCTCAAGGGACCCCTATTCGGTCTCCGACCTGATGTCCGTGTCGCGCCAGTCCGCCGGCAATACCGACTGGGCACAGTAGCGGGCGTCGAGAACGGCGCCGTCCTGGTCCCTGGACACGAAACGGACGTCGTTCTCGATCACGTAGTCGAGATGCCGGGTCTCCGCGTCATCGCCCTGGAAACCAGCGCACGACTCTTCCACGCGATAGGTGGCCGGACCGGTCTGCTCGATGCGCCTGAATTCGCAGAAGTAGCGCGCGCCGCCGATGCCGTCGCGCCGGAGCAGCAGCAGGGTAGCGTTCGAGGCGTTGGCGCAGGGCGTGTCGCTCGCGACGTAATAGCCACGCTGCAGCGGCAGCATCGCCACGGGCCGGGGACCCTGGACCGTGAGCCCCGGAGCGTCCTGCGGAGCCTGAGGCGGCGAGGCGTTGCACGCCGCGGTCACGAGGCACAACAGCATGGCCGCGCCCGGAGCCCGGCTGGACGTTGCGCCAGGTCTCCGGCGCCCGGGCGCCGTGCTCATGATGCAGGCGCGCCCGAATTCAAGACCTTGCCGACGTCAGCCACAACGCCCCGCGCCGTGGTCTCGTCCAGTCCGGCCGCGAGCACATGAGCCTTCCCGCCGGCTTCGGCTTCAACGCGGTAGGCCACCTCGGCGAGCGCGCGTCGCCCCGCCAGTCCCATGGCGGTGCCGGTGGGCAAACCCCGGTTGGCGTCGTAGACGACTTCGAAATTCCCGGCGAACTTGTTCCTGATGGTCAGCTGGTGAATGTCTTCCTTGCGCAGCAGGA
>CAYXJM010000033.1:0-3899 GCA_964465455.1 uncultured Klebsiella sp. | reverse complement strand
CCGGCGAACTTGTTCCTGATGGTCAGCTGGTGAATGTCTTCCTTGCGCAGCAGGACGCCTTCGGTCTCGATGCCGTCCTGGTTCACCCGGAAGCTGCGCGCCGCATCGGCATTGCCACCCCGCTGGTCCTTCACCAGCACCAGCCACGTCACGAGCGGGAAGAGCATCCCGAGCACCCACAGGTAAGGCATCCCGCTCCCGATGATGCCCCCGCCGAGTACCACCGCAAGAACAGCAGGAAACCAGAGAATGGGCGCTGCAGCCGGAGACACGTCAAACCGCAGCCCGGCCCCGTCTGCCTGCTTGACGTACTCGGCGGTCTTCTTCGACGAGGAGCGAAAGCGCCGGTATGCAAAGTACAGCAGGACCGCGGCGAACGCGTACTTGAGCGCGGCCTCCCCGAGGGACCGTGGACTGGCAATCAGCAGGAACCAGAGACCCGCAACACCGGCGATCACTGCAACAGCACGATTCATTTTCAGCTCCTCCTTGTTTTTACCTGAGCAGAGATTCGGGATACCCAACTGTTGACGTGAACGGCGTGACCCGGCTTGCCGGGGCGCGTCGGTTTCACGACCTCGATGGCTCGGGCGAGTTCGACCAGGAGGCGCATTGAACAACTACCCGGTATCCGTCCGGATCTTCGAACACGCAACCGTCGCGATCCCAGTAGGGATTCAGAGAGGTCACTCGCTTGAACCCGGCCGCCGTCATGGACTCGCAGCGACGGCCCCAATCTTCCCGGTCTGGCACGTAGAAGACAAGAAGGTCTTCCGGGGTGGGTGTCGGCTTTACCGGATGCGAACGGCAGCAGGTGAATTCGAAATGGAACGTTCCACCAGCTTCACCGAGCATCACGCCGTCGAAGCCTTCGTGGTCGTCGAAATGTCCAAGACGCACCAGGCCCAGACCGTCCCGGTACATCGCTTCCGTGCGGGTGAGATTTGTCACAGGACGGGCAATGCGGAAATGACTGATCATGCTCGGGTGATTCAGCTGCTACCCAGCTGAGTTAGGCGCCCTACGCGCTAGCTCAGCGGCGACCGGAGGCCGAAGGCCGGTGGGCACCGAGAAGCGCAGCTTCTCGGGCGTCCCCTGTAGCGGCGGGTTAGGGCTCGCTCGCTGGCAATGCATAACGCACAATGCTTGAAACCTGCTTATGGCCAATGACAAGGCCATCTACATGGATGACTGCGTTGCGTATCTCGCTTTGAGTCCCATCCGGCAGCTTGAACGTCAGGTGCTCCCCGAAGTTCCGAAGGTTTTTGAACAGACGACTGCCTGGCAAGTAGGAGCCATCACCTTTGAGGCGCAGCCTTGCGTCCGTCCGACCATCGGCGCGTACATCATCGCACTGAATTTCGATTGTGAAATCGAGAAACAGAACAGCAGGATCCTCCGTAGCGAAGACGTTGTACGAGAACGCGGTCCGATCTGCGAGAGAGAATCCTTGTCGCTCTATCGTTCCAAACACGCTGTCACGATGTTGCACAATGAAGGCGGCTTGCAGCGTGTCGGGGTCGATAGCGATGGGAGTCTTTACTGATTCAAGCAGGTCTGCGACAGCGGGTAAAACTCGGATCGGGAACGGGAGGCCATTCGCCTCATCACGGAGCGTTGCGCTCAAGCCTTTTGAATAGGTCTGATCCTGATAGAACGCCTTGTCTGCGGTGACAAGTACGACTTCGTCGTTTGCGGCGAGGGCCAGGCAATCTGCCCAGAGAACCCCATCCTTGAATTGCTGGCTCTGATGGCTTGGCGCCTGCTTTAGAATGGTTTTTAGAAAGGAGCTTCTGGCGCTATCTAGGGTGAACGGCACATCAATGCGTTCGACCTGCATAGACTCGAACAGCTCTGGAATCTTCTGACGAACTTGTTCCTCGTCGGGAAGGACGATCTCCCGAAGCGTTCCGAACGCGGTCAGTAGTTGCCTGTAGTCGCTTCGAATGTCGTCGATGTGTTTCATAAGGCGGCTGGTGAGATTCTGTTCGACTTCGAGCTTGATAACCTCAGGAATGGCTACCCGCGCAGCATGGTGCTTGAGGTAGAAGCGCGCCGCTGCCGCTGTCGGTGAGCGAAGCCCCAACTCAGATAGCCAGATGTTTGTATCGAAGACGACGATCATGACGAGAGATGCCTAATGAGCCCTAACGCCAAGTTCAGTGGTGACCGGAGCGTAGCAGATTTTTGCGCCATAGAATGAGCGAAGCGAATGGCGCAAAAAGCTGCGCAGTGTAGGGCATCCACTGCAACGCCTGGTTAGGCATTACCGGCACGATGCCTCTGAAAGCAGCACTTCGGTGTGGTGATGCCCGGTATGTGCTGAAAATAGACTACCCGTACACGTAATTACTTTGCCTAGAAGAGGCCGGAGACTTTCAAATGCCGATGGGCCTGTCAGCGCCAACTGCACATTGCTAACTGCCGCATAGTTTTCTTCAAAGTCATTTTCGGGTCGACCACCAGAAACACAGGTTGGTTTGGCCAGCTTTAGCAGAAAGTATGTTTCTGCGATGTCACCTGCTGCCACGCTTTCATAGTTTGGTGGACCGGCAAAAGTTTGTCTGTATAGGGTTCCGCTAATTTCAGTGTTTGTGTAGGTGATGCACTGACCGGCAAAGCAGCGTTGTGAAAGCAGGATTAGAAATGCGAGCTTTTTCATAATGCCTAACCACAATTCGACATCACTTCTGACGCATAACGCCGATGCGGATGATGCATAACTCCAATCTCCCCAGCCCCTAAGTGTCGCAACTGAGGGTTGATTGGCGTTTTGGCACCACGATATGCAGCATACAAACGCATCAATCCGCTCGGCCTGAGCAGAAGTTAGCATCGAGCGTTGAGGGTTTGGAATGGACCAGCCGACGAATCGCACGCATACGTCGCGAATCGCCCCATATGGGGCGCGCGAAGGGTATTAGGAGGCGGCAAAACGAAAGATCCCCGGCAAGCCGGGGATCTTCGATTGGTCGCGGGCATGGCCCGCTCCTGCAAGGTGAGGCAGCGGATCAGGCCATCGACACCTCGGTGATCTCCACCGCCGCGATGCGCTTGCCTTCGTCGGCGCCCTGCTTGAAGGACTCGATCTGGTCGAAGTTCATGTAGCGGTAGATCTCGCCGGCCATCGCGTCGATCTTCTTCGCGTACTCCAGGTACTCTTCCACGGTCGGCAGGCGGCCAAGGATTGCGCCCACCGCGGCCAGTTCCGCGGAGGTGAGGTACACGTTCGCGCCTTCGCCGAGGCGGTTCGGGAAGTTGCGCGTCGAGGTCGAGAGCACGGTGGAGTTCGGCATCACGCGCGCCTGGTTGCCCATGCACAGCGAGCAGCCGGGCATCTCGGTGCGCGCGCCCACGCGGCCGTAGATGTTGTAGTAGCCCTCCTGCATCAGCGTGTGCTCGTCCATGCGCGTGGGCGGTGCGATCCACATGCGGGTCGGGATCACGCCCTTGAACTTCTCGAGCAGCTTGCCGGCGGCGCGGTAGTGGCCGATGTTGGTCATGCACGAGCCGATGAACACCTCGTCGACCTTGTCGCCGGCCACCTGCGAGAGCAGGCGCGCGTCGTCGGGGTCGTTCGGGGCGCAGACCACGGGCTCCTTCACGTCGGCGAGATCGATCTCGATCACCGCGGCGTACTCGGCGTCCTTGTCGGCCGCGAGCAGCGAGGGCTTCGCCAGCCACTCTTCCATCTTGCGCGCGCGGCGCTCCAGCGTGCGGCGGTCGCCGTAGCCCTCGGCAATCATCCAGCGCAGCAGCGTCACGTTAGAGCGCAGGTACTCGGCGATCGTCTCCTCGCCGAGCTTGATCGTGCAGCCCGCGGCCTAGCGTTCGGCCGTTGCGTCGGACAGTTCGAAGGCCTGTTCGACGGTCAGGTTCTCGAGGCCCTCGATCTCGAG